>DATHEQ010000084.1:0-9400 GCA_035318505.1 Polyangiaceae bacterium
TGGCCACAACGTTCTCTTCTTCCGAGCCTCCGATCTCGTTCGCACGCTCACCGAAGCTCGCGACGCGAGAATACTCTCTCGTCTCCAGGATCGGCTTCGTCGTGCGTCGCTGCTACTCCTCGACGAGCTCGGCTTCGTTCCGTTCGAAAGGCCGGCGGAGAATTGCTCTTCGATGTGCTGTCCGCTCGCCACGAGCGCGCGGCTACCATCATCACCTCCAACCTAGCCTTCAGCGAGTGGAACCGGGTCTTCGGCGACGACAAGCTCACCGCCGCCCTTCTCGACCGTCTAGCTCAACACGCCGACGTGTGCGTCACCCGCGGCCCAGGCGATCGCGTCGCATTACCCCCAAAGCGCAAAGACGCAGGCACGGAGGTGACGACTCCCTCGCCGTGAGGGGCTCGCCGCGCCGCCGGGTGGGTCAATTCCTCGTGGCCAAAGTGGGTCAGTTCTTCGTGGCCGTTGACACGGGGCGCTTCGAGCGTCGCATCCACGTCGTCGAGGTGGGGCGCTGTCCCTGCAAGCTGCACTACCCGAGGGTCCGGCGCCGACGCGCGTCCGCGAGGGATGCACCTACGGCCCAACGTTCCTCGCCAAGCTCGCGGTCGACAGGTGCGCCGATGCTACCCCCGTCTATCGCGTCGAGAAGGCCATGCGGCGTGCCGGCATTCCTCTCTCTCGCAGTACGATGAACGACCTGATCCTTCTCGCGGCCGATGTTTGCACGCCGCTGTGGGAGGCTGCGCTCGCCGAGGTGCGCGCTGATCCACACGTACAGGCCGATGAGACGAGCTGCCGGACGCAGACGCGGAGCAATCGCTCTTTCGTCTGGACCTTTCTCTCGAAGATGCACATCGTCTACGTCTTCAGCCCATCGCGCAGCGGAGACACCCCCAACGATCTGCTCGGCGGAACCAGGGGGAGCCTCACGGTCGATGGTCACACTGGCTACAACGTCGTGACCGACATCGACGGATGCGATCGCTCCGGTTGTTGGTGCCACGCGAGGAGGCATCTGTTCGATGCGCTGGCCGGCGCACCGGAGGCTCGTGAAGGGCTCGACATCATCCTCGATCTGTTTCTCGTCGAGCGCGCAGCTATGCGCAAACAGATCGTCGGCACGCCGGAGCACCTCGCGCTTCGCAAGAAGAAGAGCGCACGGGTGCTCGAGCGCCTTCGTCGGTGGGGGAACAAGACCATTCCGCTGTTCGAGCCCAAGAGCGCAATGGGCAAGGCGCTGCGTTACATGAAGAACCAATGGTCGCGGTTGACGACGACGACGGAACATCGCACCGCAATCGATACCGCTTCACGGACATTCTCGATCAGAGGGGTGTTCATCGGGCGAACGTCTGACCTGTCTGCGTAGGCTGTTAAGTTTTTCGGCTTGATCCAAGGCTTGCCGCCAGCGCAGATTGCGGAACGAGCTTAGCCAATCAAAAGCGACTACAACGCGGCGCGCGCGTGAGATTGAGGGATTCGATATGGTCGAAGCAACGATCACTTGTGCCTTTTGCACGGTGACGGTGACGCCGCCGCCCACCACGCGTCCACTGAGTTCGTTGGCCGCCCCGCTGAGAACGCGGGCGACTCGCGGCTATAGCCGCCCCTCGACGATTCCAAGCCACAAACTCGACCGCAACGCGTCCCGCGTCCCGCCTTCTGATAGACGCTGCGACTCATCTCGACATCCCCGAACATCGTCACATACCTGCCCCCAAACACCCGGCCGTTGCCCCAACCTTCCCCGTCAATTGTAACCTCAGGCGCGTCGGTGTCCGCGCGCGCAATCGCCTATCGCATCACCGCGACCCCTTCCGCGTTCAGAAGCTCCTGAACCCGGCGCTCCACCGCCAGCAAATCGATCGTGTCCGACGCCATCGCCTTCAGATTATGCGAAATCCTGCAACGCACGCTCTGCCACTCCAAATATCGCTTCGTCGTTCATCCTTCGCGTATCCATCACTCACGACATACTCTGCAACCAAATTCTCACAGGTCGGTAACCATTACGCTGCGGAAATAAACAAACGCCTTGCTGAATCTCCACCCTTTGCTCGATTCGCTATTCGCATTGATGACAACGCCGCAACGCGGAAAGATTGCGCATACGCTGCGATTGAAAAGTCGTTTGCAATGCGCAGTTGATCAACCTCTGCCCCACACACCAGGCGCCAGCATTGTCGGATTTCTCCAGGCAACCGGGCTAAATTTGCTCGTTTTGCCGGGGATCTCCGGCCGCCGTCGAATGTCTCGCCGGCTGCTCGCGATGCTGTCGCCTTTGGACCTAGGAGACGAAACATGAGCCACTTGACAAGCATCGGCAGCCGAACGAACCATCACCTCTCCGCCTGCCTGGGAATCTGGGCGGGAATCGCAGTCGCCGGTTGTAGCGCTGGTTCCGACCAGACCTCGCGCCAACAGCCGGCCAGCGAAGGAACCGCGTCCCCGGGCGCCTCCGCTGGGGCCGACACGAAGGAGCTCGTCGCCGACCTCGTTCTCGACAGCAACAAGATCGAATTTTGGGAGCGGACTGCGGGGCACCTGGAGCTTACCGAGACGGGCCCCATCGGTTCGGCGCCGAAGGTGACGGACAAGCTCCTTTCGCGCGGCTCGTTTACGGCCATTTTCGAGGAGCTGAGCGGGGGACAAGCCGCGCCGGCGCGACTCGTCGAAGCAGAAGCTCGCCGGGCGGCGTTCGAGGCCAACCTGGTGCGCCCCGTCGCTGCGGGAACGCCCCATCTCCTTCCGCAGATCGCGCCTCGCGCCGGCTCGTCGCTGCCGCCGTCGGCGCGCGGCCCCGCCGCCAGCGCCGATGACTACGATGCCGAGGCGAGCTGGTTCCTCGATACGTTCTGTGCAGCCGCACCGCAGACGTGGCGGGATTGCCGGGCGAACATGGCGTTCCCCGACGATGGCCATTTCAAGGTCGTCCTCGAAGGCATAGGAGCGTCTTGGTTCGAAGTTTCCATGGCCTGCCATCAAGCCACGGGTCGCTGCCAGGCGTTCTCGGGGTATGACATGACTGGCGGCGGCGACTTTTTTTACTATGGTTACGAGGTACCCACCCGCAATTGGTTCTCTATGTATTGGACGGGAGTCGAGACGCGAGGTGCGAAATTCTTTGGCTGGGGCGCCACCGACGAGCCCGGCGTCGGAACACGCATGAGCACCTCCGTGCGTTGGACGCCCTATCCGCCGCCCGCGGGTGATTGCAATTGGGCGGGCAAGTTCTGTTGCGATCCCTACAGGACCGGCACCGGAATGTGTGACACGACGTACGACTCCTTCCTCTACTGCCGGCAGGATACGGGGCTGTGCTCTACCGATTGACGAAGGGTGTCAGCGCTTCCTAGCGCGGCACGAGGCGCTGGCGCGTGCGCAATGGGCGCACGCGCCAGCTAGGACCGGCGTGCCTTTGAGCGCCGCCGCCGAACGAAAAGGACGGCCAGCGCGAGCAGCCCCGAGCTCATCAACGACGCTGCTCGGCGCCCGCCGTGATGTCGGACCGCGCACTAGAGAGCCGACCACTTTAGGCAGCTCGTCGCAACTGATCGATAACGCTGAGGTTGGTGAGGGCGGCGTACCGTCGCAGGTCGAAGAGGTTTTTGCGCAGGCCACGGTAGCGAGCCCGATCGCCTTGGCGGTTGTGGATGGTAGCGAGCCCATGTTCCACGGCAATCCGCTGTCGGAGAGAGGCACGTCCGGTCTTGGTCTGAGCGGCGGAGCGGAGGCTGATGAAGAAGGGTTCGTGCGGGTGCAGGGAGAGACTTCTGCCGCGGCCTTGCTGAGCAGAAGTGCAGAGCGCGCGTTGGGGGCAGACTCGGCATTGGTCCGCGGGGAAGCGGGCCGTATCGCCAGGAGCAGCGGAGACGACGACGTGATTGGGGCATGTGACGGTCTCTGCGTTGAGGTCGATGTGGAAATCGGCTTTGGTGAACCGCCCCCGATTGCGTAGCGGAAAGGGCTTGCAAAAGACGGCGGTTCCCTTCGCGCGCCGGTCTTCGATGGCTTGGTCACCCAGGTAACCGCGATCGATGTAGAGCTCGGCCAATGGGCCGCATTGTTTGAGTAGTTCACCGGCGGCCGCGCGTTCTGGTTGATTGGCGGGCGTGACCGTGACGGCACAAACAAGTCCGGGCGTGTCGAGCTGGACAGCGATGTGACGTTTGAAGCCGTCGATACGCTTTTTTCTGCTCTTGCGACCATGGCGCATGTCCGGGTCGTGAACGCTGATGCGCCGATCTTTGGCAACGCCTTGCGTGATGCGCCGGCCTCCTCCCCCTTCGGGATCGGGTTCGGTGTCTTGCTCGATCAGCTTTTGAACCAATGCCCACCGCTCGGATAGTGGTGATTGCCGCAGTTGCTCCCCGAACTCCGTCTCGAGCCACCTTCCGAGCGAGCGGATCTGGCCAAGCAGTCGCTGCAATGCGAGCGTCTTGGCTTGCGGGTCGTCCCAGTCGATGTCTAATCCGGTCTTGATGCTGGTGGCCGTGAGGACTGGAATGCCCGCTTGTGTAGCGACTTTTTCGAGTGGCTGTCCTAGCCTTTTGGCAGCGCGGAACCTGCCAACGCCAATGAGACAGCCTGAAGCGACGATTACTGTAGGAAGCCGGGCTTGTTGATCCAGACTTCGCTGGGCGATTGGAGAGGAAGAGGACTGCCGTTGGGGAAACGCTCGGGGTTGCGTTGGAAGGCGGCGCGAAGGGCCAGAGCGCGGTGAGCGAGCCGCTCGCCAGCGAGACCGTGATGAACGTCGCTGGGGGTCAGCAGGCCGATGCCGGCATGATGGTGTTGTTCGTTGTACCAGGCAAAGAAATCGACGCAGTGTAGGCGGGCATGCTCGATGGAACCGAAGCGCGACGGAAAATCGGGTCGATACTTCAGCGTCTTGAAATGAGCTTCGGAGAAGGGATTATCGTTCGACGTCTTCGGTCGCGAGTGACTCTTGGTGACGCCGAGATCGGCAAGCAGAAGAGCGACGGGCTTGGACATCATCGAGGTTCCGCGATCGGCGTGGATGGTGAGTTGATCGGCTTGTACGTTTTGCCGACGGCAGCAGTCGGAGAGCAGGCGTTGCGCCAACGACGCGAGCTCGCGGTGCGCCACCATCCAGCCGACGACGTAGCGGCTGAAGATGTCCATCACGACGTAGAGGTAGAAGTACGACCACTTGCACGGTCCAAGCAATTTCGTGATGTCCCAGCTCCAGAGTTCGTTGGGACGTTTGGCCACGACGTGCGGTTTGGCGTAGACGGGATGACGCAGCTGGTTTCGTCGTTCTCGCAATTCGCGGTGAGCAGCGAGGATTCGGTAGATCGTGCGTTCGGAGCAGAGATAACGGCCTTCGTCGAGAAGCATCGCGTAGATCTGCGCCGGAGCGAGGTCGACGAATCGTGGCTCGTGCAAGAGGTCGAGCACGATGCGTCTCTCGACGGGCGACAGCGCTCGATGCTGTTCGCGCGGGGCACGTTCGGAGCGCGATTGCTTGCTCCGATAGTAGGTGGCTCGTGGCACGTGCAGCGCCGAGCACGCTGCGATGATCGGCAACGGCGGTACCACCTCGGCGACCGCCGCGATCATGACGGCTCGTCCTCGTCGGTCAGCGGTTTGCCAAGCAAGGCCGCGACTTTTTTTTGGAGATCGACCAGCGCTTCGGCGCGCTCGGCGCGCGCCTTCAGCCGGCGGTTCTCCCGCTCGAGCTGTTCGATGCGGTTGCGATCCCTGCGCGTGGCGGGACGCGCCTGCGGTCCGCGCTTTTGCGGCTCCAGCCGCTTCTGCCCGCCCTCACGGACGGCCGCGCGCCAGACGGTGAGATTTGAGGAATACAAGCCTTCACGGCGAAGGAGTGCGCCGAGCTCCCCCGGCTTCGTGCACGCGTCTGCCTCACGCAAAATGCGCTGCTTGTACTCCGCGGTAAATCGACGGCGGCGAGCTTTCTCCGGCACTTCGGTCGAGGATCGTACAGCGTCGGCTTGGGTCGTCACGAGAACCTTCGTCCTCGCCCTCTACACTAATTTTGATCCGGTCTGCTGTCTCATCCTCGTTGGCAGAGAGGGGCGGCGCGGACCACCTGCAGAGCAGCGCGGCCAATGAGGTTGAACGTATCTTCCACGCGCCCGGCCCCCCAAAGAGGGCTTGCGTCGAACGCGGCTCGCAAGTGAGTGGCACTGAAACCACCCGTCTCGCGTGCGAGTCGAACGGTCCGTTCGAACAGTTCCTTGTCCAGTCCGTGCTCGATGATGCGTTGGCGAAAGTTGAAGAAAGTTCCCTGGGAAAAGAGCGGCTCCTCCGCCCCGTAGCAATCGAGCACCATCTGCCAACGTCGGTCCATCAACGTCAGTTCAACGACCTCATGGTCGGGGACCCGCAGCGCCGCCTGCAGTAGCATCGCCAACCCGAGCTGTGCCGGCGGAACTCGTTCCCTGCCTCGAGCGACCGCCGAATAGGCTGCCCAAAGCTTCTGCTGCATCGCTTCGTCGAATATCTTGTGCCGCAGCTCTCGCAAAAATACGAAAACCCGGCGCTTCTCGCACCGTTTGACGACCAACTGCTCCGATCGTGACAGCTCCACAGCTGGCTTCCAGATCTCCATGAGATCCTCCGGACCTCGGTTTGATCACTGAACGCCTGCCGCGTCGATCCCGTCGCGCAACCGATCGATCTCGCTTTGTTTTTTCCGCCTCAGCTTCCGAATTTGATCCGGCCTCTAGGCGTCGCCGGCGTTGCCTCCCGATTGTGGGGACACCTCGTCGAAGCCGTTCACCGGCTCGGGGACGCCGCAGGTCGCCTCGGAGAGTGGACCGGCGTTGCCGGCGGCGTCGTCGGCAGACATGGCGATGATTGGTCGGTTGCCAGTTGGTGAGCCCCGTGATGATGGAGCTGGTCGCCCCCCCTGGAGGCCGTCGTTCCACATCGGTACTTGGCGATGAAATCCGGATCGGGAATGAGATTGGGCGCAAGGCCGTGAGCCCGCACGCAACGTCGGACGACGTCGGCACCGGATCCTCCGGTTCGAGAGGCAGCCGCGATTGCGGCGTTCTTCTCCAGATCCTGCCCGTACTGCTTCTTCGTGACCCCATCCGCTCCCACCGCCGCATCCTTGCGCATGCGGCCATAGGCGCGGGCCAGCGCTGGCTCATCGATGAGATGCGCCAGCGAGTGAAACCGCGCTGCGGGTTCCTCTTCGCTCGTTGCACTACCTTCAAAAGTCCCGGTGACATGGTCTCCGACATCAATGCATCGGGTCATGTTTCCCTCCTGAAATTCATGATGAAACGGGCCGCCTTTGCTCCGCTGGGTCCGGGCGCTACCCGTTCCCCAACTTCTCAGCTCGTATGCGGCCCTCCGACTCCCTCACGTCCTTCGCGCTAGCTCCGGTCTCCCCTTGCTTGACGCCTACCTCGGCGCGGACGCAGTTCCTTGCCCCATTGGCCAGTCGCGCCCGCGTCCGAAAAGACGCGACTGTCGGAGAGTGGTCACCGGGTCTCCGTCGGCTTCTCGCAGGTCATTGGCAGGGGGGGCACGTCGCGCGACGCGACAGATTCGTTTGAACAGGAAATGGCAGACGGGTCTACCTACAAGACCGCGTTGTCAACGAAGCAGCTTGGAAATGGTGCGGAAGACATCCGTGCCCGCGCGACCGAGCCAATCGAAGACGAGGCGCACGCGCCAGAAGAGCCCGCCCGGAGCTCGCCGTTTCGCTCGAGCTCAGCATCAGGTGGCCGTGGTTTTCGTCCGCCGGCGTCGTACGAGGACGGCTATCGCGAGCAGCGCCGCCGCCAGCAAGGAATGACCTTTGCGCGCACCAGGATAATGGATCGAGCAGAAGCCGTCGCCGCCCGTTCCTCCTGCGAGTCGGTAAACCTCGTCGAAACCGTTCACCGGCCTGGGAAGGCCGCAGGCTACGTCGGAGAGTGGACCGGCGTTGCCCGCGGCGTCGACGGCCGACATGGCCACATTGGTCGGCTGCCAGTTGGTAAGCCCACTGATGATGGAGTTGGTGGACGCTTTGGCGATCCCAGTTGCACACTGGTACTTCTTGACGAAATCGGGATCAGGCACGACATCGCGCGCCAGCGCCGTGATCCCGCAGGCTGTTACCGTTGACCCCGTGCCTCCGGATCCTCCCGAGGCATCGGCCGTACAGGTAGCGTCGTCGGAGGCGTCGGGCGCCTCGGCGTCGTCCAGGCCGGCATCAGCGGAAACGGACGCGTCGGGACAAGTCGAGGTCGTGCTGCTGCCTGCCTCAACCCTTGGTCCGGGCCCGAACGTGCTGTCGGCATCGGCCACGAAGCCCGGAGGCGGATCGCAAAACAACCCGTAGGAAGCGACATCGGTATCGTTGTTGGAAGTCCAAGTCGCTCGGAGCATCGTGCTGCCTGCCCCGATGCTGAGCCCGGCAGGAGCGTTCGGGCCGAGGAGGTCGAGCGACGTGACCCAGGACTCGCCCGCCTGGTTGTCGAGGGAGGCGATGAGCATGAAATAGAGGGTGATCGACTGCCCTGCGGTGGTGCTACTCGTGCAGTCTTCCGCGCTGCCGATGCTGAGGTCGTGCTCGGGCGGCTTTTTTTTCGCGGCGATATCCTGCACCTGAATATCCACGGTGATGACGTTGCCCGAGGGGACGCCCCGAAAGACGCGCCAACAGGTGGCCGAGATGGTCGTGCGGGCTTCGCGCGACGTGCAATCGCCCGTCCCTTCGCCGACCCATACTTCGAGTTCCGAGCCTGCATAGTCGGCAAGCACCATCGGGAAACTGATGACGTCGCGGCTCAAGCATTCGGAGCGATTGATCCAAAAACGGCTGAGCGGATCGCTCCGCAGCGGGGCTTTGCGCACGATGCCGCTGCGGTTAAGCTTCACAGACGCGCCTGAGGCCGCCGACGTTTCGAGGAGAACCGCCGACGCGCCCGCGAAGGCTAAAACGGCGGATACGACAGCACGTGAGAGGCCGCGAGAAAAGTCCATGCAGGGCACGCAGCATAGCGCGTGCCAACGAGAATGAGGAGATCGCCAACCCTGTGGCTCCTCGCGATGGTGGCGGCCCGACGTTGCGCGAAGATGGCAGGTCTCTTGGAGTTTTTGCCTCACGAAGCGGGCGTGCCACGAACTCGGCAATCCGCGGTCGTGACTCTCGCGAAGGACTTAACAGTGCCAAGCTGGCAGAGCACGCCCAAGAATCCGGCAGGTACGGCGACCGTGTCAGTATGGCAATCGATTTTGACTAATTGCTGGGGCTGTGACACTCTGGATCTGTGCTTGACGAAACGTCTGTTCCCGACTCGACACACGTCCTGCCGGTCTCGGTCGCCGCCAACGCGACGACGCTGCTCATCGTCGACGACGAGCCATCCAACGTCGCTTCGCTCCAGAAAATCTTCCAGCGCGAGGGCATCCG
>DATHEQ010000085.1:0-37763 GCA_035318505.1 Polyangiaceae bacterium
AACGCCGGAGGGACCGAGTGTCGCCACCGGCGATTGCTATTTGGAGCTAAACCTAGCGCTACACGCATTTCGGCCCGCTCGAAAGGGCAATGCCGGCGCGAGATCTTGCCCATTTCTTTCGCGCCCACCGAACGAAGGCCAACAGATTGGTACCTGGCGCTCCTGGCTCGCACGGCGCGAAACGCGGCATGTCCAAGGAACATTGCCCCCCCAAAGAGTTCATACTTAGCGACAATTCGATCGGTTCGTCGAGGACGTAGTAGTCGGTCAATTATGAAGATGTGGCCTCCACACGCATCAGTCAGGACGCGCAAGGCTGACTAAACGCGCATCGGCACACCTCTCTAGCTATAAAGGTCGTCTGCGGTGCAACGGCACTCGTCATATTCAGAGAGCCGTTGTTCTCAATTGTCTACTGCCCCGCTAGGCTTTATCCAGTCGTGATGGACGTTACAACTACGTTCCAGCGAAGTCCGCAGCGCCCTGCGCACGGCGCGAGTATGCCATGTCTCGGACAACGTGGAACGGGGAAGCTCGAAAAAGACGGCGGCCGAATCAGACATGTAACGGGCGTGCCTAATTGCCACACTACGCCGATGGTCGGAAGCAGTGTTCCGGTACCACGCCGCCTCCACCGAAGCCGGAGGCCAATCAACATCCTCCCAATCGCACTCATTACACGCGGAATCGCGCTTCGCCGTACCGTTTGCGTCGGCGTGTCTCGACTCCACAGGGTGCTGGCACGCGCCGAGTGCAACCGATGCGATTTACCCACTAACGTCGAGCCGGGAGGGCGCGATTGCCGCGGCTATCAGGCGGGCGCGACCCGAACCGCCGTAGCGCCGGCCGGCGAAGCTCCTCGGTCCAGTTAGTCCAGACGCCTCGATGATTGACCAAAACCGGCCATAGAATGACGGTCGACACATCGGCGGTGTTTGCCGGGAGATCCATCGGTCCGACGGCGAGCTTGGTGTGCGGCGCATGCTCGGCGTGATCTCGCTCGCGAAGAAGTACGGCGCGCCGAGCGCGGATGCGGCGTGCGGCGCGGCGCTCGAGATGGGCGCGGCGAACTACCGCTTCCATTCGCCGCTACCTCGAACGACAATTTGGTCCGCCGGTGACGCTCCGTCAGATCGATCCGCTCATCCGCGAACTCGTTCAATACCGACAACTCATCGACCGAATGACAGAAAGGAAAACCACCTGAATTTGCCTGAATTGCAGCAGGCCCTGCGTCGCTTGCGTCTAGGACGATGTCGTAGGAGAGGTAGCCGACCTCGTCGACGCAGAGCAGGATCGGCACGGTGTAGCGACGCAGGCGGCGCGCGAGAGCCAAGGATGAGGGCGTGCGGCGTGACGACGAGATCGCCGTGTTCACCGCGGGCAACGGCGATGGAGACGGGCGGCGGCAGTCCGCGCTCGGAGCGTCGTCGGTCGGTGATTTGGCGGACGGCGCCGACGTGGACGGCGTCGCGTTCGAGAGCCTCGACGAGAGCTTCCTCGAGTTCGCCCGGACCTACCGCATCGAGTAATTGCAGCAAGCGTGACGTAGTGCTGCCGAGGTTGTGACCTTGCTCGGCCACGATGCGCAGGAACGTCTTGCTGCTCGGCGCCGCTTCGCGAGTCGGTCGAGCCCGCGGTGATGCCGAGCTTGTCGCTTCTCCTCCATCAGGCGTTCGAGGTGCGCGGCATTCTCAATTTGTTGGGCGCGATCCCACGAGCGCGTATGCATAGCGACGATGTCGCTGCCATCCGTGATGCGAACCGTGTCGAGGTCGGCGAGCACCACGAGCGTGCGCTGCGTTCGGTCGTGCGGCACCGAGTAGTCGTTGAGATCGAAGCGTGCATATGGCGTTTTCCCAATCTCCACCTCGACGCGCTCATGCGCCGGGAAGGGCGCGTCCGGTATTGGCAATAGCTTGTCCTTCTCGTCGGCGAACGCGTCGCGCACGGTGCGTGAGCGATCCTCGACCCATAGCCTTTCGGCTGCTCGCGTCGTTGCCCACTCGTCGGCTTGCCGGTTGAGGTCGGCAAGATCGACGAAGTCTCGCGCAGCAAAGAACGCGTCGCGGATGTAGCGGATGGCGCGCTCGACGCGGCCTTTCTCGTTCCCACGAGCGATGGCGACGGGGCGCGGCTCAAAACGGTAGTGCGCCGCGAGCGCCAAGAGCGTCGGATGGAACACCGGATCGCGTCGCCCCGTCGTTCGAGGACGGCGCTCTTCAGATTGTCGTAGAGCAGAACGCGCGCCACGCCACCGAGCGCGTCGAACGCGTCAACGTGCCCGCGCAAAAAGTACGGCATGGAAGCGCCTGCAAATGAGTGCCGGCGTCGCGGCAGTGGCGTCGAAAGCCTCAGACCGGGACGCGCAGCGTCTCAGTTCGATTGTGTTTTGTTGTCCGGTCGGCTTGTTCGATGAGGCCCAGCTTGCGCGGCCGTCGCGAACGTCGGGGGAGGGGTCGGCGCGGAAGTAGTCGCGATGTGCTTGCCGCCAGTGAGCCCAGGCAGTGCGCCAGAGTGAGCTGGAGACCCGAATGGGTGTCGTGAAAACTAGCCGCGGGGGTTTTGCTGGCTGTGTCGGAGGCGATGCAGGTGCGGATGACGTGCCCCCCAATGGGGGCTTTGGGGGGAAGCCGCTTCTAGGATGAACGCACGATACACCGGCGTGCATCCCCGGCGAGAAGCAACGAACGCCCGACGAAGCGACTTAGCCTGGCGAGAGGAGGTCCGGGATCGGATGTTTGCGCTGCCCACGGGACCACGACAGCGCCTCTTCGAACGTCGAATGCACGCTTTCGCGGCGATGATCGCCCGGCGGACTAATCCACGAGATCACTTTCAGAATGCCTCGATCAAAGGCGGACGTCGTGACCAAGGCGAACAAATGCAGTGGGGCCTGGGTGTGATTCCAGAGTTCGGCGAGCGCCTGGCGCTGCTTGGCGTCGGGCCTTACGGCGTTCGCCTCGACGACCAAGATCGTGAGTGGCGTGACTCGAGCGGAAATGGCGTCGCGGTCGAGCTGAACGAGCGCGCGCCGGTACGCGGGCACATCCTCTTCGCTGATCTCTGCCGTCGAGTTGACGACCAAAACACTGGCGTCCTTGACGTACGAGAATGTCAACATCGGGCCATGATCTTACCGTTCTTCTGCCCAATCGCCCATGAAGAGATTGGTCGGCGCCAATGTGCGGAATTTCGTACACATTGCGCGCCCGGTACGGATGCCACACCCGTGGATGACGTCTTTCGCTTCCCATCGGCCATGTGCGCGACCTGATGCGCGACCGGATGATGCGAGGCGCCGTCCCGTCGCTGTCACCGATGATGTTGTAGGCGCGGCTACATGGCCAAAAGCCGCCGAGCGGCGACCGTCGCGCCGTCCCCGGTGAATTGCTGCGCGATGCTCGCAGCGCGCGTGGTGGCAAGGGGAAGAAGCGCGTCTCGCAAGGCAGTCGCCAAGGTTTCGGTCGTGAGGGGGCCGAGGGCCCACGTTCCTATTTCGAGAGCACGGACACGGCTGGCCCAATAGAACTGGTCTCCGAACAAAGGCGCCACCACTTGCGGAACACCGGCGCGAGCGGCGGTGGCCGTCGTGCCTGCCCCGCCGTGGTGGACGACCGCAGCAACGCGCGGGAAGAGCGCCCGTTGGTTGACGTCCCCAATCACCAAGCAGTCGCTCGCGTCGTCGATCACGTTGAGATCCGCCCAGCCCCGCGACAGGATAGCCCGATGCCCGACGGCCTTCGCTGCGTCAACGAGGATGCGGCTCATCCCTGCGGGAGCAGGCATGCTGCCGAAGCCGAGATAAATTGGCGGCTCTCCGCTGGTGAGGAACGCTTCCACGTCGTCGGGCAGGGAAGTGGCGTCCTCGAGAATCCAAGCGCCGGTTTGGAAGATTTCGATGCCCGGAGCGGCTGGGGCCGGACCGAGGATAGCGTCGGTGGCGAGCCACGGGCGGTCGGTGATGTTGAAGCGGAGCACGTCGTCGATAGGTCCGAGGCCGAGCCGCGAGCGGTTTTGGTTGACCCGATCGAGCGCGCGATCGTTCCACGCCCGGGCATTGTCATCCCAGTGTTGCGCGTTGGTCGCGGGCTCTCCCCCGGGTATCCATGCCGAGCCAGGTGCGGGCGGTGGTGCGTGATGGCACGAAGGGACGGCCACGGGGGCGTAGAGGGCCGTGACGTAAGGGATGCCGCGAAGTTCGGCGATGGAACGCGCAGCGTACTGGTGGGCGTTGGCACCGAGAATGACGTCGCATCCGTCTGCCGCCGCGCCGATCGCCTCGAACTGATTGGTGATCAAATCCGGCATCGACTCGCGCATACGTCTGATTTGCTCCGCCGTGAGCGTGGCTGCCGCGCCGCTCGCGGGTCCGGAAAGCCGCATCTCCACGCCAACTGGAACCCCTTCGAACCCGAAGCCACGAACCCACTCCACGAAGTTGGGTGGAACGCACAAACGAACATCGTGACCGAAGCCCCTCACCCGTAAGGCGAGTGCCACGATGGGTTGCACATCCCCGCGGGTTCCGACCGCCGACAATAATGCGCGCATGATTTTCTCTCCAGTTGTTCCGAGTCGATGGCACTCTTCTGCTTTTGGGTGCAACAAATTGTTGTGTCTAACGGTCGCTTTCAGTGCTCGCACCCTTAGGGCCGAGCCGTGTCAGGCGCGTGCCTTCGCGCGGCGCGTTTTCGGCCGCACCGCTGATCGGCGATCCAGAGCACGAGTCGCAGCATTCTGATGTCGCATCGGCGCGACGCCGTGCAAGAGCACGTCGACGAGACGCGCGATGATGACGTCGTCGACGCGATCATTTTTCACGAAAAGCCGGAGGTGCAATGCTCCACCGAGCAGCTCGAGTAAGAGGCGAGGATCGGCGTCCGGCAGAAGCTCGCCGCGCGCCACCGACTCCCCGAGCATCGACACGAGCTGCCCTGTGTACCGCTCGTGCAGCGCGCGAGCCATCTCGGCGAGCTCGGGCTCGGGGTGCTCGAGCAAGCGCAAACGAACGAGCCCCTGGCCCTCGAACGACGAAGCGAAATCGAGCATCATCCGCCCGACCCGGAGCAGGTCACCGCGCAGCGAGCCGGTGCTCGGTCCAGGGCTCGTGGCCGCCGCGTAGTTCTCGAGCGCGGCACGCACCAGCAGAGCCTTGGTCGGCCACTGGCGATAGAGCGTCGTCTTGTTCACCCCAGCACGCGCGGCGACACGCTCGAAGGTCAAGCCGCCGTAGTCGGCTCGAGCGAGTTCCTCGAGCGCGGCACAAAGAATGTCCCGCTGGCGGGCCAGAGCCGCTGCTGCGGGCCTACGGTGCTTCATGGGACGAAGAGCTTAGCAGGGCCAATTAGATGCAACAAATAGTTGCAATTGGCGGCGCGCCATCTAACCTGTGACAGATTCCCCGAATGCTGCGCGCTCTCATCTACGCCTCGGTCGCAAGCATGGCACTCGTGTCGTGCCGTCGCGGCCAGCCCCACGACGAGCCCTCGATTCGACCCGCAGAGAAGGGCATCAAAGTCGAGACCGTCGTCGCGAGCGAGCGCGTCGTACCCAAGACGCTCGTCCTGACGGGAGTGCTCGCAGGGGATCAGCGAACCGAGCTCGCGGCGAACGCGAGCGGGCGCGTTTTACGCACCTTCGTCGAGCGCGGCGATCACGTCAAGGCGGGCGCTGTTTGCGTGCGATGGGCAAGCCGCGCCTCGAAGCGATCTTCGAGGCCAACAGAGATCGACTACGCCCCATCTTGATGACGACCCTCGCGTTCGTCGCGGGCACGATCCCGCTCATCCTCTCGCGCGGCATCGGCGCGGGGCTCAATCAAGCAACCGCCGGCGTCGTCGTCGGCGGACAGACGTTGTCGCTCGCGCTGACCCTCCTCGCGACACCGGTCGCATACTCGTATTTCGACGACGCCGTCGCGTGGCTGCAGCGCAAGCGCCGACGGAAACCGCTCGATCGCGGCGAAGCTGAGGTCCTCGACGGCAGTCAACCCGCTCATGAAGCTGAACCGATCTCATGAACCGCCTCGGCCACGAAGTTCACGCCTGCGTCCCCTTTGAGACGCCCCACGGCGTTTTAAGACTCGCGGTGCGGTGAAAATCTGACAGAGTAGCCGCGGGCGCGATGACCTTACTCGGCACAGGGGCTAGCCCGAAAGACGCCCGATTCGCTCGATACGCTGCGTTTTGTGCCGTTTGGTTCGTTCTGGTCCCGCTCGCCGCCGCTTTTCTGATCGTTCGGGTCCTTACCATTGCGGACCCGTCCGGGTCGGCCGGTCAAGGGATCATCGGCGCGTTGCGGGCGTTCGGTCGAGAACAACCGGTTCCGGTGTGCATCATTGCGTTTACGGTGTTCGAAATGATCCTCTGGGGCCAAAGGCACACCCTTCCCGGAGCGGGTATGGCCGGCGTTGCAGGAAGGGGTGACCTGCCGGGAGCGATTCGACGAAAATTCGAACACGCGGCAACGTTGCTCGACGAGGCAGAACGAATTTTCGGGCGAAGAAAGCGCGAGGTCGAACGAGCGCTGACCCCATCCGAACGCGAGGACCTTTCGACTTCCCTCGAACAGTTGCGAGGCTCGATGAAGAAAGAGCCGTTCGACGCAGAGGCTTTCGATTCCTCGCTGGCCCGCGCCGAAAACCTGGTCGACACCCATCTCGCGAGCTGGCGCAAAAGCGAGCTGCGCGAGTACGCCGAATCGATCGCCATCGCCGTGACCATCGCGCTGCTCTTGCGCGCCTTCGTGGTGGAGGCTTTCAAGATCCCGAGCCCGTCGATGGTCCCCACGCTACAGATCGGCGACCACATCTTCGTGAACAAATCCTCCTACGGCCCGATGATACCGTGGACGAGCACGCGTCTATTTTCACGCCTACCCCCGCATTACGGCGACGTGATGGTCTTCCAATTTCCGATGGATCGGCAACAAGACTTCATCAAGCGCGTCGTCGCGTTGCCCGGCGATCGTCTCGAGGCTCTCGACGGGCGCCCTATCATCAACGGGTGGCGCCCTCCTGAATGCAAGGTAGGCGTTTACAGCGCCTCTGGCGATGGTTCCCTTTCGCCACACGGCGGCGAGTTGTTCGTCGAGTATCTCGGCCCCGAGGCGTTTCTCACGTTCTTCGACGACGCCATGAGGGGATCGGCCACGAAGAACCGCCATAGCTGCAATCGGGATTCCGAATGCGAGCCCGGCCTTTCCTGCCGAGCCAATCTCTGCGGCGAGCTTGAAGGTCCCTACCAGGTGAAGCCCAACGAGGTGTGGGTCATGGGCGACAACCGCAACAACAGTTACGATTCGCGCGGTTGGTGGGAAGGTAAGGGCGGCGGCGTTCCTTTCGAAAACATCAGGGGGCGCGCCTTGATCATCTGGATGAGCTTTGCGCCCCAAGGCATCGCCTGGGATCGCGTCGGCATTACCGTGATGGGCGAGCCGAAAATTCCTCCCGCGCAGGCCGCGCTTCTGCAACCGGCGATCGACAAGTGCTTCGGCGAGCGCCCGCCGCTCAGCGCGACCACTCCCCCCGGGCGCGCTCTCGAATAGCTCGGCGCCCTCGGGCTCCTGCGGTGTTCCGCACGGGAACGCGAGCTAGGGCGCCGGGCTCACCGAGATTGAGCAATACCGGTCTGACATCGTAAAGCAGGGCGAACACACGCCGTGGGCCGCTTTCGGTGACCACGTCGAGATCGGGCATGCGGCGCCCGAGCAGCGGGTGTCCCGTGCCGAGGTCGTAGTGAATATCCAAACCCGACATCATCCCGGCGTATCGCTTGCGAGGCTCGTCCATCCGCAGCAGCTCGGACACGGTCCTCGCGCACCGCGTCCATACGTTCGTCACCGCGGCTGAGCGCGGTTTGCGCCATGGTCGTGCGGAGCACGCGGGCTCCGACTGGGTGCCGCTCGGCATGGTAGGTATCGAGCCGGCTCTCTGGCGATGTCCCTTTGACCACCTGCGCCAGCTTCCATCCCAAATTCACGGCATCCACTCGTCGACGAATGTCACGACAGCACGGTCTGCTGCCGTGCTTGGAATCTTTTCGGTGAAAATCTGATCCAGCTTCTCATCGACGTCCTCGACCGTCCATTCGGAGCGCTCTCCGATATCATCTCCTGCGTCCACGATGACCTCAGGTTTCAACTCGCGTGCTGCGCCAGAATCCCGAATGATCATGCCAATGCGATTGCCGCCATCCGGTGCTGTTTCCTTGGGCGTGCAGCTCCCTCCCAACATTACCAGAAGAAGCAACAGCGGCCCCGCTAAGGAGTATTCAGGTACTCGAGGGGTGCGATCCATTGCACCTTCTCCAGTCCGAGAGTTCGGTAGATTCCATTTGGGGGGGCTACACTACGCACAAGAGGCCATCCAAGAGGTTGTTACTCATCCTACAGCCAAGAAGAGGTAGGTCGATGGCGACTCGATCTCGCGCTTGCTTCACAGTGTTCACATTGTTCGCAACGTCCTGCTCTCCGTCTACCGAGAGAGCGCCGTCTGACGCGGAAACAACGTACGCCGACCACTTCGATGCCGTAGTCACTACCGACTACAGCGATGGCACCCCTGAAACAACTACGGATATCGCTGACGCATCGGCCATGATGGACGTGGACGCGTCGCGCCCACCACCGCCGGACGTCATGTCTGATGTCAGGCCTACCGATGCAAGCACGTCGACTCCGGACGCCGACGTCGTTACCACGCAAGTCGTGTCGCACACGTACCAGACCGACGGAACCGCCTTGGACAATCCCGAACGCGGTTGGTACAGCCGCAGGGACATTGTCATCGATCGCGACTTCACAACAGCTGCGCGCATCGTGCATACCTATGTGCGGCTCGATAGCTACAAGGCCGGCACAGACATCGGGGCGGCTGATCCAATCGCAACCGGCATGCAGGCCGGTCTGCAGCGCCTCCGTGAGCAGGGGCGCAAGACGATCCTGCGGTTTGCCTACAACGACGGAGATTGGACGGGCTCCGGCTGCAGCAATGCCGACGCGACCGAGGCAACGATCACGAAACACCTCGCGCAGCTTCGTCCTCTCTCGCAACCCTATCGCGACATCGTCATGGGATTGGAGGCCGGGTTCATTGGCTGCTGGGGTGAATGGCATTCATCTTGGTACCAAGGCGATCAGGAGGTCCCGCCCAAGACGGCCATCGTCCGCGGCCTGATCGACGCGTTCACGTGGCCCCGTGACGCCGCTCTCGATCCCGATCCGGCGTGGCAAAATCTCTTGTACGCGCCGCAGATCGCCATTCGCTATCCCAGCCTGGTCCGAGCGGTAGGAACCGAGCTTACCCCGGCAGAGCAAGCGCGTGTCGGCCATCACAATGACTGTTTTCTGGCCAGCACTGACGATTCGGGAACCTGGGGGCGCGGCCCACAACCGCTGAGTATTGCGGATGACAAAGCCTACGTAAGCACCTTGGGCCGCAATCACATCGTGGGCGGCGAGACCTGCGCCTACCCTGGCCGCGTCACCTGCAACACCGCGCTTGCCGAGCTTGCGGCGATGCACTTCACCTATCTCAATGACGACTACCATCCGGACGCGGTTCAGGCATTCAAAAGCGGTGGCTGCTTCGACGAGATCAGCCGGCGTCTCGGCTATCGTGTCTGGATCAAAATCGCCGACTTTCCCGACAGCGCCACGGCAGGCAGCACGTTCCAATTTCAGTTCGTTGTGCAAAATGACGGATTTGCGGCGCCGCTCTACGATCGCCCTGTCTACGTCGTCTTCGACGCGGGGGTTACAACGTCCTCCAGTCGGCGCTTCTCATCTCCCGCTAGACAGAAATGGAGAGGCTGCGACCTACGCGCTGAGCGCTCGAGACAATCGTTCTGAGCGCGTCGAGCGATTGAAAAAACCGCTGCTCGCTGCACGCGCATTACAAGTGAGGCGATCGAGCCCCCGCCGCTTCGGTCATTACCGACTACGCGCACTCCTCCGGACTCTGCTAGGATGCCGGAGAAAGTCATACGCCGGTTACCGCCACGGCTCATTTCTGCAACGGGTTCGGAATCGTGGCCTCGACAGCCGACGGAAGCGCCTTCTGCAGCCGTCGTCAGTGAAAGGGACCGTTGAATGAAACTCTCGTCTGCCGTCACGTCGCTTGCAGTGTTCGCAACCATCGCTGGCCTCGGTCGGACGAGCCGAGCGGCCAACGTCTGTAACGAGACGGTCCCCACCACCCGCTACGTCGACGGGTTTCCGGCGTACGCACAATGCGCCGACTCGACCAGCGCCTCCATTTGGTCGAACAACGGAATCGACACGAGCACGGCATCGGGCGGAACGGGCTGGGTCAGGACCCAATCCGGTAACGGCTACCAATGCACCGAGTGGGCGCATCGCTACATGCTCTTTCAGTGGAAGGTCGATTACCAGAACGGCAATGCCAAAGAGTGGTGCAACGGCAATCTACCGAGCACGCTCGTCAAGTCCACGACGCCGGTCCATGGCGATCTGATCGTTTTCGCGCCGAGCGCCTGCGGGGCGGACGCAACCACCGGTCACATCGCCGTCGTCGACACCGTGAACACGTCCGCCGCGACGGTGATGATGGTCGAGGAAAACAGCGCCAATCGTCGCTCTTGTGCGTTCAGCACGGCCACATGCTTCTTGCACGCCACCGCGAACAACGGCACCGTCACCGACGGCGGCGTACCCGACGCGATGCCGCCGACAAAAGACGCGGGCAGTGCTGGCGCCGGGGGCACCGGGGTGGGCGGCAGCGGTGGCCTCGGAGGAGGCGGTGCCGGTGGCACTTCAGGCGTCGGTGGCACGGCGGGCGTCGGTGGCACGGGCGGCGTTGTTGGTACGGGCGGCGCGGGCACAGGCGGCGCGGGAGTCGGTGGCACCGGCGGGATGGGTGGCGCTGGCGTCGGCGGAGCGAGCGGGGTAGGCGTCGGTGGAACGGGCGGGGTAGGCGTCGGCGGAGCGGGCGGCGGGATCGACACGGGTGGTTCCGGTGGCATCGGTGGCAGCGGCACGGGTGGAACCAACGCCACGGGCGGCGGCGGCGCAGGTGCCGACGGCGGCGCAAGTGGAGCGGGTGCTTCGGGAGCGCGGGCCGGTTCATCGGGCGCGCCAGAGCAGGTCGGATGCGCGTGTCGCGTGGGCATGCGACCCAGCGAGAGCGGAGCCTTGGCCTATGGACTCTCGTTCGCTCTCTCCGCACTGGTCATGGCGCGCCGACGCCACCGGCGCATCCCCTGACCAACTCGTGATCCTTGCGTCGATGAGCGCGGGATCAGTCACGTCGTTGCGCGCCTGGTGTTCTCGGCGCGATGCTGGCAAAATGCGCGGGTGACGAATCCGAACACCGACCGCCGTGAGAGCGCGTCGCCCCCAGCATCATCGGCCGTTGACTCCGGCGCGCGATTGTTTTGGCAAAACAGGATGTACTTTCGTCAGCTCGGCGCCCTCACCATCACCGTCTGCACCGCGCGCGATTTCGATGACGCCGAGTGGTTCGCCTTTTTGGAAGACACGCTCGCCATCGCACGCGAGCTGCGCGTCACGACGAGAGTCAGCATGGTCTGCTCCGTTTACGCGCATCCGAACGCGCAACAACGCAAGAAGATGTCGGATTTTTTCGCACGACAGCGTCTCGAAAAACTCGAACGTATCGCCCTCGTCACTGACAACGTCCTCGTCCGCGGCGCCCTGACCGCCTTTGGCTGGATCGTGCCGAAAGTGCGCGTGAACGCCTTCCGTTCAGCCGACGCAGCATCGGGATTTCACTGGCTCCACGAAGCGGCCCCGTTCGACGAATCAGAGGCAATGCTCGCGTGGCAAGACGCACGGAGGGCGCTCGGAATAGCGCCGGCGGTGCCGATACGACCGGTCCCGAACGAATAAGAAGTTGGAGCTGGCTAGCGCCCGTCGAAGGTTAACTGGGATCATCGCGGGCGCCGCCGTTCAGAGTCGGCGAAAGAGGGCGCGCGCGTGGCGGATAGATCAGCGATAACTCGTGCGTTGCTCGGTTGTCGCACCGTCATTGAAAGGCCTTTCCCGCGGCCTCGTCCGCGCCCGAGCAGACGGTAAAATTTGTTTCGGCCGTCTGCTTAGGACACCAACGCCGCAGATCGACGATGTAGGCGTCCTTCCGTCGGCGCATCGCGATCCGAAGCGCGCTCGTTGCTTGCTCCTTGCCGTCGAACTTCGCGACCGTGCGAAAACTATTCTGGCGCGAGTAAATGCGCATATCGTCGAAGCCGACGCTCGCAAATTCGCGCAGTTCCGTCTGCGCTTCCGGCAATGTTCGATCCGCGCCGAGCACGATCGCCCACTCCGGCGTTACCGCGGTAAGCTCGAGCTTCTCGGGTGCGCGGTTTAATGCATCCAGTGTCGACGCTACTACGCGCGCCGCATTTTCCTGTTTCTCTACCGCTGCCTGCACGATCGGCTGCGAGGCCTTGATCTGTTGTACATAGGCGACCTTCGCCTGCGCGTCGCCCGCTTCTGTAACCGCGTTGTCGCAGGTCTTCTTCAGGCCGTCGTATTGGTCTTTGAGGTCGTGAAACGCGGCTTGCGACGACGAGAGCTCGGTGCTGACCTCCTCCGTACGCGCCTTCCACTCGAAACCCAGAATCTCACCCTTCGCAAACCCGGCCTTGGTGAGCCGGTCACCCATGAAAGTGGGCGCAAACAGGAGCATGATGCCGATGGAAAAAAGCATCGCGTCACGCCCTCCCGCAACCACGTCTTTCAGCGCCTTCGAAACGCTCGAAACGACCTCGATCCGGCTCGTCGGCCCTGACATTTTCGTACCGGCGGCTTCCGTTGTATCGGCCATGCTCACTCCCGGGCTAGCGCAACTCGCGTTGGCGAAGACCGACGCCCTTAGAGAGACCTCAGCCGACGTCCTTTGTGAGGCACGTATCCGTTCGGCGAGACGCGCCCCTGACATTCGCCAACAGGAGCGACCACGCAGGCCCGCAATGCGGACAACGAGCATCGTATGAATTTTTTTTGGGTCATTTTCGTTCCCTGATTGGGAACAATGGCGCGTGTTGCCCGGGCCTTTCCCGCTCTTCCAGCTTCGAATCCCGCTGCGGACACGCACTTTAGGCGGCAACGGCCAAAATCGAACTTGACGTCGAGTTCGGGTTCTCGCAGACTCACGTCGTGCTGTCCGATCCCGCCCTCCGGGTGCCGCTTCAGTCGCGTTCTCTCAAGACGCGCGCGTCGCTGATCCGTGCTGCTGGCAAAGAGTTTTCGCGGCACGGCTACGCCGAGGCGACGGCCAAATCCATCGCCGCGGCGGCGAAGGTCGGCACCGGCACCTTCTATCATTATTTCCCCGACAAAGACGCGGCGCTTCGTGAGATCTGCCGGGCGCGCGTGGCTTACCTGCTCGATGAATCTGCCGCTATCGAAGGCGTTCCTTCTCGCGAGCTCGATGTCCAGGAGTTCGTTCGTGATGCGCGCTCGCGTCTCACCCGACTGGTTCAACTTTACGTCGATTATCACCGCGACGATCGCGGGCTGCACCGCGTGCTCACCGAGCGCCGTCTTTGCGATCCAGAGCTCGACGCCATCATGATCGCTTCCGAGAAGGAAGCCGTGCGTCGATTTGCCGCCGCGCTCGCGCGCTGGGGCCATGACGGCGACGTCGAAACGACTGCGTTCATGCTCTTCTCCCTACTCGAGGGCGCGGTTCACGGTCACGCGCTCGGGACTCCCGTCGTGTCAGACGCCCGGTTCGTGCGCGGTCTGGTGGAGGCGATGCTGCGCGTCGCGCTGCCGAGTCAGTTGGTTCGAACAGCAGCGCCTTTCTGCGAGGAGTCGAAATCATGACCGATGACACGACCACGTTCACGCGGATGGATCAGAGCACGCAGGGCGACTGGATGACGATCGCGCGCGCCACATTGGCGGTGCAGCCCAACGTGGGCGAGACGGTGCTCTCGATGCTGCGGAGCTTCGCTACGCTCCATGCCGGGTTCGGCGTGAGTCAGCTGCATCACGCGCTCCAGACGGCCACGATGGCGAAACGAGCGAACGCCGAGGATGACATCGTTTTGGCAGCGCTCTGCCACGACATTGGAAAATACGTCTCGATTGCGAACCACGCCGCCATCGCCGCCGCGATTCTGAGGCCCTACGTATCCGAGGCCGCCTACCGCATCGTCGAGACGCACCAGGATTTCCAGGGCAAGCATTATTACGAACACTTCGGCAAGAGCTCGACGCTGCGGGCGCGGCACGTGAACGAGCGCTGGTTTCACGATGCTGAACGGTTCACCGACGAATGGGATCAAGCGGCTTTCGATCCCAACTACCCCATCCTCCCTCTCGGCGAGTTCGAGCCGCTCATTCGTCAATTTTTTGGTACCTATCCAGCCGGCTACTGAGCCCGGCACTGAGACCCGGAAAGCAACGACCATGCAGATTGTTTCGCAGACCTCGCCGCAAAAACCCATCGACCGCAATACGCCGGAGTGCATCGAGCTCAAGGTGAAGCTCGCGGCGGCGTTTCGGATCATCGCGCGCCGCAAGATGGACGACGGGATTGCCGGGCACATCAGCTGCCGCGTGCCCGGTACGCACGACCAATTCTGGGTGAACCCGCTCGGCCTTTTCTTCGAGGAAGTGACGGCCAGCGATCTGCTCGTCGTGAACCTCGACGGCGAGATCCTCGAGGGCGACCGCCCCTATAACCAGGCGGCGTTCGCCATCCACTCGACGCTGCACGCCGAGCGGCGCGAGGTCGTCGCCATCTGCCACACGCACCCGCCCAAAGGCACCGCCTTCGCGGCGCTCGGCCGCCCCATCAAAATCCTCGACCAGAACGCCTGCACATTCTACGAGGACCACACGCTCGTCAAAGAGTATGACGGCGTCGTGGCCAGCACCGATCAGGCTAAATCGATGCACCGGGCGATCGGCCAGCATCGCGCGGCGGTGCTCCAGAACCATGGGCTCATCACGCTCGGTAGCTCGATCGAGCAGGCCGTCATCGACATGTTGGATCTCGAACGGACTTGCGAGCTGAACCTCGCCGTTCTCGCTCGCTTCGACGAGGTGCAAGAGATCACTCGCGAGGCGGCCCTGCAGGCCCGCGAGGTCTTCACCAGCGCGCCGCGACTTCATTTCCTGTGGAATGCGCTGGTCCGCCAGATCGAGGGCGCCGGAACGCACTACGCCGGCAAATATCGGACGCCTACGAACTGACTTGATCGGCGGGGTCTTCGCTCGCTCCGCCGAGCTATCGGTGCTGGTCTAGCTGTTGAAGAACGGCAGCACGGTTTCGGCCATACGCGTGTTGGCGAAGGCTTCGTAATGCGTCTGGTCGGGGATGATCGCGAGCCGGTTCTTCGGCATGTGCTCGCGGTTCCAGCCGGCGTCCTTTAGGCCGCCGCCGAGCAGTTGGTAGAACTTGATCTCGTGTTCGGGCCGGATCATGTCGCCGTCGCCAAACACCAGCATCACGGGCATCTTCAGCTTGGCCGCGTCCGCAGACCAGTCGTACTGCTGACGCATGAAGTCGCCCATCCCATCGAGCAGGCGAGGGAAGTCGTCGACCTTGGGCGCGATCGCCTCGTAGCTCTTGTACATCGGTGTCTCGGCCATCATCGGCGCCATCGCAGCGCCTATCTGCGTCTGCTGCGCGCGTATTTCTGCGTACCAGCCGTCGTCGGCGAACGTCGTCGACACGAGCGCCAGTCGGCGCACGCGCTCGGGGTGCTGAATCGCCAGCCGCAGCGCGACGCCGCCTCCGAACGAATAGCCGAGTACATCGACCTGCGCGCGGCCGAGCTGCCCAAGGAGGGCGTCGATGTCGTCGGCGATGGCTTCGCAGCGGATGGGGCGCGTGCCCAGCGTCGTTCGACCATGCCCCTGCATGTCGACCGCGATCACCTGCCGGCCCTTCGTGAACACGGGCATCATCTGCCCCGGCCCAAACGTATCGATCGATCCTAGTCCGCCGTGCAGAATCAACAGCGGCTCGCCCTCGCCATGGACCTCATAGTAGTAGTCGACGCCTTCAATGGTGGTGCGGCCGCTGCTGCTCGGCTTATGCATGAGAATGTCTCCTTGTTCGAGCTCGGCATGATGCCGCGCTTCTGAAAGGGCAACGAACGAGCCGGGGGCGGATCGACATGCCCAAGATTTTTTTACGGCAAGCTCCTCGGCGTCGACAACGAATACGAGACCTTGGTTCGAGTATGCCTTGACGGGCATATAAGTGCCTGGCTATATCGATCCCAGAATCCACCGTTTGCCATCGTCAAGGAGCCTCCACCGATGAACATCCTCTTATGGGTCCTCCAGGTCGCGCTCGCGCTGCAGAACTTCGCGGGGGGGGCATACAAAGTGTTCAAGTTCGACGAGCTCGCGAAGGTGCCCGCGATGGGCGCGCTCTCTCGCGGCGGATGGGCCGCGGTCGGCGTGTTCGAGATGTTGTGCGCGGTCCTGTTGGTCGTCCCGGCCGCCGCCAATTGGATGCCAATCCTGACCCCGCTCGCCGCCGCGGCCCTCGCGCTGGAAAACCTGGCGCTCGCCGCGTTGTACGCGCGGTATTCGCTCAAACTGGTCTCTACCAACCCGCTCGTCTACGTCGTCGTGGGGGCGCTGTTGGCGGCGTTCGTGGCCTATGGGCGGTACGCGCTCATCCCGCCAGCCTGACGCCCGGGCTGTCGCGCAGTCCGCGCCCGACGGCCTCGAACTTCGTACCCAGGGTTCCATTCATAATATAACTTGACGGGAATATAAAGTAACGGGTATATACACCATGGTGGAATCATCGTTTGCCATCGTCGCGGAGCCCAATCGACGGGCCATCTTGAGCCTGCTGCTGTCGTCTGAGCGCTCGGTTGGTGACATCGAGCGCAAGCTTCGACTGTCGCAGCCGTCCGTCTCCAAGCACCTGCGCGTGCTGCGAGAGGCTGGGTTCGTGGAATCACGAATTGAAGCGCAGCGGCGTCTCTATCGACTGAGACCGGAGCCGCTCATGGAGCTCGACGAATGGCTCGCTCCGTTCCGGCGCTTTTGGTCAAAGCACGTCGACGCCCTCGAGCAACACTTGGAAAAGATGGACAAGGTGCCCTCTGTGAAAGGAAAGAAAAAACATGAGCAGCCGTGAGCAATACGCGCCGGGTACCGCTTCCGACGCTGAGGTCCGAAAAGACGGAGAGAAGTGGACGCTCGTTCTCGTCCGCAACGTTTCCCATCCTCCTGCCAAGGTTTGGAAGGCGCTCACCGACCCCGAGCATCTCCGCGAATGGGCTCCGTTCGATTCTGACCGCAACCTCGGTACCGTTGGCACCGCAACGCTCTCGACAGTGGGGGTGCCGACGTCGCTCGCATCCGAGACCCAGGTGAAGCGAGCCGACGCGCCCAAGGTGCTCGAATTCAATTGGGGGGGACAGGACATCCGCTGGGAACTGGAGCCGCTCGGAGCCGGAGGCACTCGGCTCACGCTTTGGCACAGCATCGATCGTCGCTTCATATCGATGGGGGCTGCGGGCTGGCAAATCTGCTTCGATGTGCTGGAGCGGCTTCTCGCCGGTGAGCCCATTGGACGCATCGTCGGCCCCGAGGCCATGAAGTTCGGCTGGCCGCGACTGAACGCCGAGTACGCAAAAAAGTTTGGCATTGAGACTCCCAGCTTGGCGCCCAACGCCCCGAAGCATTGAAGCTTGGAAGGAGCAGCCCATGGAATCGACCCTGCAGAACCCGTCCGTCACCGTCACCAAGAACACGCCCAAAGCGCAGACCATCGTTTATTGGATCGTCACCGCGCTTTTCTGCCTGCAGATAGGCTTTACTGCCTACGCGCAACTGCGCCTGCCGCAGGTGGCAGATGCGTTCACCCACCTCGGCTTTCCCGCCTACTTCCGGGTCGAGCTCTCGTGGGCCAAGTTCCTTGGCGTGGTGCTGCTGCTTGCGCCGGTGTCGGCTCGGCTGAAAGAGTGGGCCTACGCCGGTTTCGCCATCACGCTCGGCTCTGCGCTGATTGCCCATGTCGCGGTGGGCGATGGCCCAGAGGCGTGGGGCTGGGCGGCGGCAACCAGCCTGCTCTGGGGCGTCTCGTACTTCTTGTGGCGCCGCCTGCAGGCGATGCCGGCGACGGCGTGACCGCGCGGTGAGCATCGCCTTTCGGGGCTGGCTCGGCCTAACTGAAAATTCTAGGATGCGAACATGAAAAAATCGGACGCGAGCGCAGGGCCGCCGGCATCGGAGCTCATCTCCAAAAAAATCGCCGAGCTCGGGGATTGGCGCGGGAAAACCCTGGGCAGAATGCGCAAGCTCATCAAGGAAGCAGACCCGGCGGTCGTCGAGGAGTGGAAGTGGGTCAAACCCACCAAACCCGGCACTCCGGTTTGGTCGCACGACGGCATCATCTGCACCGGCGAATCCTACAAGGCTGTCGTGAAGCTTACGTTCGCCAAGGGCGCGTCGGTGAAGGATCCGGCGCGTCTTTTCAACTCGAGTCTCGACGGAAACATGCGCCGCGCCATCGACATCCACGAAGGAGAAGAGGTGGACGCCTCCGCCTTCAAGGCGCTCATTCGCCAAGCGATCGCCGTCAACAGTTCTGGCAAGTCGAAACCTTCGAAGAAAGCGAAAGCCAAGTCCTGAGCGATCCGCCGCTGAACAGGTCCGGCCCGAGCGCCCGCCCACCCATCAAGCCCCGATGACCGAGTTCATCTCCATTCGCGGTGCGCGCGAAAACAATCTCAAAGACGTCACCCTCCAGATCCCCAAGCGAAAGCTCACGATCTTCACCGGCGTATCGGGTTCGGGGAAATCGTCGATCGTGTTCGACACGTTGGCGACGGAGGCGCAGCGCCAACTGTACGAAAATTTCTCGCTGTTCGTCCGCAATTTCCTGCCGAAGTACCCGCAGCCCGACGCCGACGCCATCGAAAACCTCACCATGGCGGTGATCGTCGATCAGAAGCGGCTCGGCGGCGGATCGCATTCCACCGTCGGCACTGTGACGGACATCTATGGCGTGCTCAGGCTGCTTTTTTCACGCGTGGGCAAACCGTCGGCGGGCGGGGCCATCGCCTATTCATTCAACGATCCGCGCGGCATGTGCCTCGAGTGCGCTGGCCTGGGCAAGAAAATCGGCGTCCTCTCCGACGATTTTCTGGATATGAGCAAGTCGCTCAACCAAGGTGCGGTCAAAGTGCCGTTCTTTGGCGAATGGGACGCGCAGGCGTACACGCTGAGCGGCTTCTTCGACAACGACAAGAAGCTCAGCAAGTTCACCAAGGACGAGATGGAGCTCTTGCTGCACGGCAAGGACAAGAAGTTCAAGGCCAAGTTCGGTGGGCGCACCATCAACCTTACCTACGCCGGCATCATCGCCAAAATCGAACGCTCCTACGTGCAGCGCGATATCAAGACGCTCAGCGAGCGCACGCAAAAAGCGGTGATGCCGTATTTGAAACCGCGGCAATGTCCGTCGTGCAAGGGCGCGCGCCTCAACGCGGCTGCGCTCGCGAGCAAGATCGGCGGGCACAACATTGCGGACACGTCGGCGATGGAGGTCGGTGAGCTCTTGCAGGTGGTGCGTGCCATCCAAGAGCCCAAGGCGGGGCCGATCGTGAACGCGCTCGTGGAGCGGTTGCAGAACGTCGTCGACATCGGCCTCGAGTATCTCAGCCTCAATCGCGAGACGGACACGCTGTCCGGCGGTGAATCGCAGCGCGTGCGGATGGTGAAGCACCTCGGCAGCAGCCTGGTGGACGTGACGTACATCTTCGACGAGCCGAGCGTAGGTTTGCACCCGCGCGACGTGCATCGCCTCAATGAGCTGCTCGGGAAACTGCGCGACAAGGGTAACACCGTCATCGTCGTCGAACACGACCCTTCGGTGATCGAAGCCGCCGATCACATCGTCGACGTCGGGCCGGGGGCGGGGAGCGGCGGCGGGACGATCGTGTTCGAAGGCACGTATGACAAGCTGCTCAAGTCGGACACGCTCACCGGCCGCCATCTCACGCAGGTGCTGCCGATCAAGGAGGACGTGCGAAAGCCGGCGGGCCAGCTGCGCATCAAGAACGCGCGCGCGAACAACCTGAAAAGCATTTCCGTCGACATCCCCACCGGGGTACTCACCGCGGTCACCGGCGTGGCGGGCTCGGGAAAAAGCTCGCTCATCAACGAAGCGTTCCTCGTGCAGCATCCCGATGCGATCGTGATCGATCAATCTGCCGTCGGAACATCGACGCGCAGCAACCCCGCGACGTACACCGGCGTGATGGACGATCTGCGCAAGGCGTTCGCCTCGGCCAACAAGGTGGACGCGGGATTGTTCAGCTTCAATTCGAAAGGCGCCTGCGAAGCGTGCAACGGCTCGGGCGTGGTTTACTCCGATCTCGCGTTCCTCGATTCGTTCAAATCACCGTGCGAAGTGTGCCAGGGCCGCCGCTTCAAGGACGAAGTGCTTGCCTACAAGCTCGACGGAAAATCGATCAGCGAAGTGCTCGCGATGACGGTGGCGCAAGCGGTGGCGCTGTTTCAAAAGCGCAAGGAGATCGTGCGCAAGCTGCAGGCGATGCACGACGTGGGGCTCGCGTACCTCACGCTCGGTCAGCCGCTCAGCACGCTTTCCGGTGGTGAATGCCAGCGTCTCAAGCTCGCCAGCGAGCTGCACAAGGACGGCAGCGTCTACGTGATGGATGAACCGACGACCGGATTGCACATGTCCGATATCGCGCACCTGCTCGCGATCATCGATCGCATCGTCGACGCCGGCAATTCCGTGATCGTCATCGAGCACAACCTCGATGTCATACGCAACGCGGACTGGATCATCGATCTCGGGCCGGAGGGGGGCAGCAAGGGCGGCGAGGTGGTCTTCGAGGGCACGCCGGCGGAGCTGGTGAAAGCGAAGCGCTCGTTGACGGGGAAGTACCTGCGCTAGCGGGGTAGGGTAGCTGTTCGCGATCTCAGCTGCTGGCGGGGGGGGGGCGCGCGCTGAATCGCCGAACCAGAGCACGAACCTTCTCCGGTGGAAATGGCTTCTGCAGGCGCTCATTACCGACAGCTTCCAAGAACGCTTTGATGGAATCGCTGAATACGCCACCCGTCATGAAGACGATTCGTTCCAGCTGGTCCGGGCGCTCGCGAGAGAGCTCACGATAGAGTTCCATCCCCGTCATTCCCGGCAGCATCACGTCGCAGAGGATGACATCGTACCGTTCGCCTTGCTGGAGGATGTCGATGGCCTCCTGGGCCGTGCGCACGATGGTCACGTGATTGCCGGTCAGCATCCGTTCGATGAGATTCGCCAAGGTGTCGTCGTCATCGATGACGAGCACACGCGCCGCATTCTCGGATGCTGCAAATCTTTCGGTCTCATCGATCTTCGTCGATGCTGGCGGCAGCGCAAACGTTACGTGCGTGCCTCGCCCAGGCTCGCTTTCGATGTTCATTTTGCCGCCCAACTCGTTGACGATGCCGTGACACACCGACAGGCCGAGACCGGTGCCTACGCCAAGAGGTTTGGTCGTGAAAAACGGGTCGAAAACGCGCGGAAGATTCTCCGCCGAAATCCCTTCTCCATTGTCGATTACCTCCACGACCGCACGTCGAAACTCGTCGGTACGAGTGACGATTTTAATCTCGTTCAGCTCGCGGTCGCGTTCCCCCATCGCATAGGCTGCGTTCATGAGTAGATTGGCAATCACCTGAGTGAGGCGAGTCTCATCGGCGTCGACGGGAGGCACGCGCCGAAATTCCTTTACGAGCTTGGCCCGGCGGCTCATCGCCGAGAAGGCGACATCGACCGCCAGCTCGACGACCCTCCGCACGTCGAGGCGTGTCGTTTCGACAGGCTCCATGCGCGCAAAGGCTTGGAGCCCCCGAACGATCCTGCGGATGCGTTCTTCGCCCTGGCGCGCGTCCTCCGCGAGCTTCCTCAATCGCTCGATCGCGTCTTGGCCGAGTGCTCGCGCTTCCGCGAGCTCATCCACCATGAGATCGACATTGACGCGAATGACGGCGAGCGGATTGTTGATTTCGTGAGCTGCGCCGGCCGCCAACGTTCCGAGTGATGCCATTCGGTCGGCGAAGGCCAGCTTCTGCTGACTTTGCTTTTGCCACGTCACGTCGCGCGCGCTTCCGAAGATGAGTCGTCGCGAAGCGTACGGGACCGACTTCCATTGCAGCCAGCGGTACCCGCCGTCTTTCGTTGCAAAGCGATTTTCAAAAAAGGTGGTCGGGTGACCAAGTACGAGTTTCTCTCGCTCTACCAGAGCGGCAGGTTGGTCGTCGGGATGTACGAACTGGAGATACGGACGGCTCCGCATCTCTTCTGCGGTCCAACCGACAGCGGACTCCCAAGCTGGATTCACGCGTTCGAACCAACCGTCGAAGTTCGAGATGCAAAGCATGTCGTTCGACAAATCGAAGAAGCGGTCCCGCTCCTCTTGGAAGGTCTTCTGGTCCGTGATGTCTTCGTGTACGGCGACCCATACCGCGCCGTACGTCGGATGATTGAAACTGGACGTGTGTGCGCGGCACCAGATGGGCACGCCGTCCTTCTTGACGTTCCGCACCTCGTACACCGCTTCGCCCGAGCGGTTCAGCTCCTCCAAGATTCGCTCGACCGTATGCTCTGCGGTGGCAGATTCGTCGGGAAAATTGACGAGCGATACGGGCTTTCCCTCGAGCTCACCGGGGTCGTAAGCGAGCATTTGTTCGAACTTCGGATTCGCGTAAACGATGGTCGCGTCAGCCACGCGAACCAAGCAAACGCCCTCCGCCATGTTCTTGATGATGACGTCGCTGAGATCGTGCGCGTCTTTCGAACGTGCATGGACGTGCTGCTGCGCAGGAGCTCCGTCGCGCGGCTCGCCCATCCCCACGCGTGGAACCATACCAGACGATGGGGGGCTCGTGGCCCCCATCAACGGGATAGGACGATTCACCAACTTTCCGCATCGATTTGCCTCGGTAATGAGGTGCGATCCCTAATGGGGGCAGAACGTCGGCCATTTGACTCCCAGACCGCGTCCCCGCGAAAATGAGGCGATTTCGCGGCTGTGCACCGTCCGTCTTTCGGCTCAGGGTCGAGCATTCACCCCGGCCGTGGAGGGATCCCAGCCACAGTGTGCGCTAGGATCGCGGCGTGCTGGAAACCGACCCGGATCGTGACGGAATTTCTCCCCAAGCCGAAGGTTCTGAGGGCGTCGGCTCCGGCGAGGTCGAAGCCCTTGGGGAGAGCGGTGATCGCTTGCGGCTACTGGTCGAAAGCGTCGTCGACTACGGCATCTTCATGCTGGACCTGGATGGTCGCATTTCGTCCTGGAATGCGGGCGCCGAGCGGATGAACGGCTACACCACGCAAGAGATTCTGGGGAAGCATTTTTCGATTTTTTATTCCGAGGAAGAGGTGGCGTCCGGCAAGTGCGAACGCGAGCTGGAGATCGCCGAGCAGGAGGGGCGCTTCGAAGAAGAGGGCTGGCGTATTCGAAAGGACGGTACGCAGTTCTGGGCGAATGTCGTCATCACGGCTGTGCGCAACCGAGAAGGTCGCCTGGTTGGCTATGGAAAGGTGACTCGCGACCTCACCACGCGACGGCGCGCAGAAGAGGCGCTTCGAACGAGCGAAGAGAGGCTGCGCCTGCTGGTCGCATCGGTGAAGGACTATGCCATCTTCATCCTCGATCGGACGGGGCGCGTGACGACGTGGAATCCCGGTGCAGAGCGGCTGAAAGGCTACCTTGCCGACGAGATCATCGGCCGGCACTTTTCAGTCTTCTATCCTGAAGAAGACGTTCGGGCGGGCAAATGCGAGATGGAGCTCGAGGGCGCAACTGCCGTCGGCCGATTCGAGGATGAAGGTTGGCGCTTACGCAAAGACGGATCGCGTTTTTGGGCCAACGTCGTCATCTCTACGATTCGAGATGCCAATGGCGTTCTCGTCGGATTCGCAAAGGTGACCCGCGATCTGTCGGAGCGAAAGCGCCATGAAGATGAGCGAATCGCCCTCGCCCGAGCCGAAGAGAAACGGCGAGCCGCGGAAGAGAGCGAACGGCGCGCTCAGGTGCTCGCCGCTGATCTCCGCCATGCGCGGGACAAAGCCGAAGAGGCAACGCGGTTGAAGGACGATTTCCTCGCCACCGTCAGCCATGAGCTGCGCACGCCGCTGAACGCCATCCTCGGTTGGACTCGAATGCTTCACGCCGGCTCGCTGGGCCCGGAGAAGTCGATCCACGCCATCGAGACGATTTTGCGCAACGCGACGGCGCAGAATCAGATCATCGACGATCTCCTCGACGTGAGCCGAATCATAGCGGGTCAGCTTCGTCTGGAGGTCGACTTCATCAACATCTGCGAGATCGTTAGTTCGGCGATCGAGGTCGTGCGTCCCGGAGCGGAGGCAAAGGGACTGACCATCCACGCCATGCTCGACCCCAGCACAGGCATGATCAAGGGCGACGCCGGTCGTCTGCAACAGGTTCTGTGGAATCTGCTCACGAACGCGGTGAAGTTCACGCCTCGAGGCGGCCGCATTCACATCACGCTCCGCCGGGAAAATTCGTCGGTCGAGATCGACGTGGCGGATACCGGCAAGGGCGTCACACCTGATTTTCTTCCCCGCATGTTCGAGCGGTTTACGCAGCAGGAAGCTAGCAAGTCACGATCGGCGGGAGGGCTCGGGCTCGGCCTCGCGATCGTAAAGCATCTCGTCGAACTTCACGGCGGCACGGTCGAAGCACATAGCAACGGTGAGGGCGCCGGAACCACCTTCATCGTCCGATTGCCGCTCGCCCCTGTCTACGCAGCGCGCCGCGATACCCCGACAAGCAGCGTGCATGCCGAGGACCTGAAGTTTCCCTCCGAGCTTGGCGGGCTGAAGGTTTTGGTCATAGACGACGAGCCCGATGCGCGCGAGCTCGTACAAGCCGTGCTCGCTGAAGGCGGCGCTCAGGTGACGCTTGCGTCGAGCGCCGCGGAGGCGTTCGAGATGATTCGCGCACAGAGGCCAGACGTCATCGTCAGTGACATCGGCATGCCCGACGAAGACGGCTACGTCTTCATTCGAAAGCTTCGTGAGCTGTCGCGAGAGGAGGGCGGCCGCATCCCCGCTGTCGCTTTGACTGCGTATGCGCGCGCTGAAGATCGGCGCAACGCGCTGCTCGCCGGGTTTCAAAATCACGCAGCAAAACCCATCGAACCGCAAGAGCTTTTGATCGTCATTGCGAACCTGGCGGGGCGTTTCGCCTGAGGTCACGCGGGCGGAGCTTGCAGATTTCGGGTGATGAGCTTGACGGTTACTTCGAAAATATTAGAATTAACGAGTGCCCGGCAAACTCGAGCTGCATGCTGAACAGCTGAGCGCCCTCGGTCATCCCGCGCGCCTAGCCATCCTCCGATTCGTCGTGCAGAGCGGCCACGAAGGCGCGGCTGCTGGCGAGATCCAGGCCCACGTCGATTTGCCCGCGTCCACCCTCAGTCATCACCTGAAACGCCTTTCGAGCGCGGGTCTCGTTCGAGGCCGGAACGAAGGAACCTTTGTCTATTACAGCCCGCAATACGACGCGTTGAAGCTCTTGACCGCGTACCTATGGGAAGACTGCTGCAAGCGAGGAAAGTCCTCTTGCTAGCGCGCGCCGTGTTCGCGGGGACTGAAACGAGCGTGACATGAATGAACCCGATCTCGCTCGACGAGCTGCATCCGAAGCCGTCGGCACGGCACTCTTCCTCGCAACCGTCGTCGGTTCAGGCATCATGGGAGATCGCCTTTCATCCGGAAATGTTGCGGTCGCGCTGCTCGCCAACACCGTGGCGACCGGAGCTGGTCTCGTCGCGCTCATCCTGACGTTTGGTCCGATTTCCGGGGCACACTTCAATCCCGCCGTGACGCTCGCCGATGCGACGCAGGGCGGGATCGCTTGGAAGGAAGTTCCGACGTACATCGCCGCTCAGGTCGTGGGAGCGTTCGGTGGGGTCGCCGCGGCGCACGCGATGTTCGGTGAGCCTATTTTTTCTGCTTCACGACACGAGCGATCGGGGATGCCACAAGCGTTCAGCGAGTTTGTCGCGACGTTCGGACTGCTCGCGGTGATCTGGGGGGTGTCGCGAAAGCGCTCTACAGCTGTCCCGTTGGCGGTGGGCGCTTACATCACGGCCGCCTATTGGTTCACGGCGTCGACGTCGTTTGCGAACCCGGCCGTTACGCTGGCTCGCGCCGCAACCGACACGTTTGCGGGGATCCGTCCGATCGATGCGCCGGCTTTCATCGCCGCCCAGATCCTGGGGGCCGCGGCGGCGACGGCTCTCTTTCGATGGCTCGTGCCGGCTTTGCCCGCTACGGCCGAGAATGTCGTTGCGCGAAGTGCGGGCGACGCCGGCGCCGTCGAACCGGTGTGGCGTGGTTAGGAGCGAACAATAAAAAATGAAAAAGGTGCTTTTCGCCTGCGTGCACAACGCCGGCCGTTCGCAAATGGCGGCCGCGCTTTTCAACCGCTACGCGGATCCGCAAAAGGCCGTCGCAATCTCGGCAGGGACGCAGCCCGGCACGCGCGTACACCCCGAGGTGCTCGAAACGATGAAGGAGCTCGATGTCGACCTCAGTCAGGTCAGTCCGCAGTTTTTGAGCGACGAGCTCGCAGCGTCGGTGAACGTTCTGGTCACGATGGGTTGCGGCGAAGCATGCCCCGTTGTGCCGGGCGTCGAACGGCATGACTGGCCACTCGAAGATCCGAAGGGCAAGCCGATCGAGCGGGTGCGAGACATTCGCAAGCAAGTTCGTGATCGCACCAAGGCGCTTCTCGCAGAAAAAGGATGGTTGCTTCAGCCGGATGCGACCGTTGAAGTTGTTCCGGCGCGCAGGGAGGATGAGGGCGCTGTCCGCTCGCTGTTGACGGAGTCGGCGTTGCCCGTGGAAGGCATCGACGTCGGATTTTCGCAACGCTTCGTCGTAGCTCGCGTCGACGGCAGAGTGGTCGGTTGTGCGGGAATCGAGGTGTACGGTGCGGATGGCCTTTTGCGCTCACTGGCCGTAGGCCGAGCGGGGCGCAATCGCGGTTTGGGTTCTCGACTAGTTGAGGACTGTCGGAAGGCTGCCGCGTTGGACGGCTTGAGCTCGCTTTACCTGATCACCACGACCGCCGCTGTGTTCTTCGAGGGCCTCGGTTTCGAACGTATCGAACGAACATCCGTGCCGGCGGGGATTCGAAGCTCCGCTGAGTTTGCATCAATTTGCCCTAGCTCGGCCGCGGTGCTGCGGAGGTCGATAAAATGATGCACCGGCGGACTCAATCGTTGATCTCGCGAATCACGCGGCAGGGGTTTCCGGCGGCAAATACTCCTGCGGGTACATCCCGCGTGACGACGCTACCGGCGCCGATGACCGCACGCGAGCCGATGTGTACGCCGGGCAGGATCAGCGCGCCTCCCCCGACCCAGACGTCCGACCCGATCTCGACGGGCTTGCCAAACTCTTCCTTTCTCCGCAGCTCAGCGTTGAGAGGGTGCATCGGGGTATAGATCTGCACCGCCGGACCGAAGAGCGTGAAGCTCCCGACACGGACCGTGCATACGTCGAGCACCACACAGTTGAAATTGAAGTACACGCGCTCTCCCAGCTCGATGTTCGAACCGTAGTCGCAGAAGAACGGAGGCTGCATCACAACTGAGTCCCCGCCCGCCGCGAACAACTCTTTTAGAATGCGACGGCGCTCCTCCTGTTCTGCTTCGCGTGTCGCGTTGAGCGACTGACACAAGTCCCGCGCCCGTCGCCGAGCCGCGATGAGGTCTGGCTCGAGAGGGTCATACAGCTCTCCCGCAAGCATCTTCTCGCGCTCCGTGATCATCCTCGTCGGGTCCTTCTGTTGCGTCGGCACCGCCTCGTCTGCGCCTCGTCCGCCTGACTGTAGCTGAGGCCAGGTGGTTTGCTGAGAGCCGTACGCGGTTCTCAAGACGCCCGCGAATCTCAGTTCATGCTCGCGCTTGCGGATCGCGCTGCGGTCGGGCGAAAGACCGACGCGACAAGCTTCGCGCGTCAATGCGACGAGCGACCGTCCGCACCGCGGCCGTGCGGAGGCAGAACAGCGTTCCTCGGTGCAATCGCCTAGCGCGAACGGTGAGGTGCGAAGGCGTGAATGCCATGCTAATGCCGCGCACATGGAGTCGCCGCTCGAGGACGTTGTCCGCCATTGCGCACCGGTCGAGCCCAATGCGTCCGACGTCCAGCTTGCCAGTGCGTTCGCGCAGATTGCAACCGACGCGCTCTTCGCAACGGATGAAGCTGGGTGCATCGCCTTCGTGAATCCCGCGGCCGAGGCCATGTTCGGCTGGACGCTGCCCGAGCTAGTCGGCAGACCGCTGCACGAGTCTCTCCACTTCAAGCGGCTCGACGGAACGGCGTCGGCGGCGTCGGATTGTGCGGTATGCAGCTCGGGGCATCGCGCAAAGCCGCTTCGCCATCACGAAGACTGGTTCATCCATAAGAACGGCGGGTTCGTGCCCGTGCTCTGCTCGAGCGCGCAGTCACTTCGCAATGGCCGCATGACTGGAAGGGCGCTCGCGCTTCACGACCTCTCTCCTCGTAAGCGAACGGAGGCCGCTGTCGCCGCGACGAACGCTCTTCTCTTTCAGCATGTTCCTGATGCCGTGTACGTCGCAGACGCGAGCGGAAGCATCCGCTCGAACGCACAGGGCCTGGCCATGCTCGGCTACAACCGACGCGAGGAGCAAACGGGGCAGCAGTGCGACATGCTACCGGAGGAGCTGAACCCCCGGAGTGCCGAGACGGGACAGCGGCTCGCCGCGGGCGAGCAGCCTATCGCGCACGCTCTGTCGGGCCATTCGACTGTTCGAGAAGTGATCGTGCGACATCGCGAGACGGGCGAGGATCGGATCATTCGATACGCCGCAGCGCCCATCACGGTCGACAATGCGGTGGTCGGTGCGGTCGCCATCGGCACCGACGTCACGGAGCGACGAGCGGCCGAGAGCGAAGAGAAACGGCGCGCGGCGTTCGAGCAGCAGCTCATCGGGATCGTCAGTCACGATCTGCGCAATCCACTTCACACCATTCGGCTCTCCGCGACGCACGGACTCAGGTCCGTCAGCGAAGCGGGACAGCGCAGAGTGCTCGAGCGCATTGTGCTCGCATCGAATCGCGCCGGGCGCATGATCGACGACTTGCTCGACTTCACCTCGGTGCGATTCGGTGGAGGCCTTGGCGTGCAGCGCAAGCCCGTGAACCTTCATGTACTGGTCGCGCAGGTCGTCGATGAGATGGTCGCGACACGTCCCGAGCGCCGCGTGGCCACCGAAGTGAGTGGCGATGGTGGCGGGCTTTGGGACGAAGACCGCCTCGTGCAAGTGCTCCAGAATCTCGTCGGTAATGCGCTTCAACATACGAGCGAGGACGTCGCCGTTCGCGTGCGCACGCGAGGCGACGCGGAGCGCGTCATTCTCGACGTGCACAATGGCGGTCCTCCGATTGCATCCGACGATCTGCCGTCCCTTTTCGAGCCGTTTCAGCGCGGGCGCGGCGCGCGCTCGGGCGCCGGCCGAAGCATGGGTCTCGGCCTCTACATCACTTGCCACATCGTTCAGGCCCACGGCGGGACGGTAACCGTCCGCTCCACGAGCGAGGAGGGCACCACATTCAGCGTGACCCTTCCGCGGCACGAAAAAGGAGCTGTATGATCGCGAAATCGACGCAGCGGCCCAGAGAAAGGCTAACGACCGGAGTTCCGGGGCTCGACGCCGTGCTCGACGGTGGGTTCCTACGATTTGGCGTCTATATCGTGCAAGGCAAGCCTGGGGCGGGGAAAACCATTCTCGCCAATCAGTTCTGCTTTCACCACGCAGCGAACGGGGGACGCGTCCTCTACGTCACGCTCCTCGCGGAGACGCACGAGCGAATGCTCTTCAACCTCGAGCAGCTCGCGTTCTTCGACAGCTCTCTCGTTGCCGACCAAGTCTCGTATTTGAGCGCGTTTTCCAACCTGGAAGAGGAAGGGCTGAAGGGACTCATCGAACTTTTGCGCCGCGAGGCGCGCTCACGCAAGATAACGCTGCTGGTCATTGATGGCATCATCGCGGTCGAGGAGACCGCCCAGACCAAGAGCGACTTCAAGAAGTTCATTCACGAGCTCCAAATCCACGCGACCCTCGTGGGCTGCACGATCCTTCTGCTGACGACCGCATCCACAGACTCCGTCGGACCAGAGCACACGATGGTCGACGGGGTCGTGGAGGTTGTCGACAGGCGAATCGCACGATTCAGCGAGCGCGAGCTCGAGGTGACAAAATTCCGGGGCAGCGCCTACCTGCGCGGCGGCCATGCGTTTCGGATCACGCGTGAGGGAATCGACGTGTATCCGAGGATCGAATCGCTGCTTCAAGATCCCTCCCCGGAGGATCCCTGCCAGGCAGCGCGCGTCTCGACCGGGATGCCCAGCCTCGACGCGGCGCTACATGGCGGGCTTCCGTGCGGAACGGGTACGGTCATGTTCGGACCGACGGGCAGCGGCAAGACCACCGTCGGGCTGCATTTCTTGAACGACTCGCGCCCGTCGGGGCCTGGGCTGCATTTCGGCTTTTACGAAACCCCAGCACGCATCGTACGCAAGGCCAAGGCGTTGGGCTTCGACTTCGAAGCGAAGCAGAAGGAGCGAGCACTCGAGCTTTTGTGGCATCCGCCGACCGAGCGCATGCTGGATGCGCTCGGCCACCGCCTTCTTTCGGCGGTTCGCGAACGAGGTGTGAAGCGCGTGCTTCTGGACGGAATCGATGGATTACTCAAGGCGGCGGTATATCCGGACCGGCTCACGCATTTCTTGACGGCTGTCACGAACGAGCTGCGTCTTCAAGGCGCTACGACAATGTATTCGGTAGAACTGCCTGACCTCTTCAGCACGCAGGTCGCACTGCCGATGCAGGGCATCTCGAGCTTGCTCGAGAACGTCTTCCTTTTCCGGTTCGTCGAGCAGAATTCCGAGCTACGTCGGCTCTTCACTATCGTCAAGCTGCGCGACAGCAACTACGACGGCACGTTGCGTGAGCTGCGCATCACGTCGCACGGCGCCGAGCTCGCGGAGCCACTCGGAAGCGAAACGTCCGGTACAACCGGGAAATCCGCCCGCAGCTTGGGCAAGGTAGGCGCAACGAAAGCGGCGAGCCGCAAACGACGACTCAAGTTGCGGGCGCGTAAGGCGTGAAGACCGTACTCGTAGTGGACGACGAGGTCGGCCTCGCCGATGCACTCGGCGACGTGCTGCGCGACGAAAAATTCGACGTCCGCATTGCGCGAAACGGAATGGATGGCCTCAAGCGGGTACACGAGCAACGGCCGGACCTGATCCTGCTCGACTACATGATGCCGATCATGGACGGGTGCGAGATGTTGAAGGCGCTACGGGCGGATGCGAGCTACCGCGATATCCCCGTCCTGTTGATGAGCGCCGTTGCGACGTCCAATATCCCGGCTGACTGCACGGTCACGGCGTTCCTGCGAAAGCCGTTCGACATCGACACGTTGATGGCCGAGCTCGAACGACTCGGTATGACCCGTTCGCCCAAGTGAAAGGCGCGCCGTCGTGCGCTGCGCTGGCCGCAGGTCGAGTGTCGACGGTCGTGAATTAACAAATAAGCGATCAGCCGCTTACTTATTAGAGGCGCATGCGTGCCTACCGAATCCCAAGCAGCGGAGCACAGTCAGCCCATCACCGGAACGCCGCGTTGGGTGAAAATCTTCGCGATCGTGGCGGCCGTTTTGGTCGTATCTTTGGGACCGCTTCGGTGGGCTGGCTCGGCTCCGTCGCCAGCTTTCTCGCGCTAGCTATCGCCGGTCTGGTTATCGAGGACGCCGAGAAAGTGCGCGCCGCCTATGTCGCCATGGATCTAACCGGTTGGCTCGTCATTGTTCCGTTGAGTGTTGCCTCATTGATGACGGGGCTCGTCCAGTCGCTGGGCACCCCATGGGGCCTTTTCCGACACTATTGGGTCTTGATCAAGCTGCTCTTGAACGTTCTTGCGAACGTCGTGTTGCTTCTGCACATGAAACCCATCGGCCGAGTCGCACGCGCAGCCGCGGCGACGGCGCTGGCGAGCGGCGATCTCCGAGGGCTGAGAGTCCAGCTCGTGGCTGACGCTGCTGCTGCCATCGTGGTTCTGATCGTGGCAACGACCTTATCGGTGTACAAGCCGAAAGGCAGAACTCCCTACGGACAACGGATGTTGGCGCAAGAATAATGGGCAGGAACAAGACCATTCGAGATGATGAGCTGCTCCGGGTAGCTCGCGACGTCTTCCGCGACGGCGGGCACAGCGCCACGCCCCGCGACGTCGCCAGTGCAGCCGGCATTTCGCAAGCCGTGCTCTATCAGCGCTTTGGGTCGAAGGAGGATCTGTTCTGCGCGCCATGACGCCGGAGCCGCCGGATGTGGAGATGCTTCTCGGTGCTTATCCTCCGGCCGACCCGAAGGCCGCCCTCCGTCAAATCGCGGAGCGCCTTGCCGAGTTCTTTGCCTCGACATTGCCAACCTTGCTGCACGTTGTCGCCCATCCCGATCTTGGCGCCGGCCGCCTCAGGAAATGGCACGCGCAGCTACCCTTCGTTCCGATCGTTCGTGCACTCGGCGAGCGGCTGCGTCGCATGGGTGCGGACGGGCTCGTCGCCAGGGTGGACGCCGATGCCGCTGCGCATACGTTGGTCGGCGCCGTTCACAGCATCGCCTTCCTCGAGACGATGATGAACACCCACGGGCAGCGGCACCATGCTTCGGCAAAGGTGGGCGCTGTATTCGAAATCGTTTGGTCGGGGCTCGCGCCCTCCACCGAGCGAAAGCCGAAGCCCAAACGCAGAGCTCCACGATCAAAGCGTCGTTCGGGTTGAACAACCTGCTAGCGCGGTGACTGCGGTACGTCGGGCCGAGGATCGGTGACAAAGCCGTCGCGGTTGGGCATCCGCACCTTCGGCAGCGAGCTCCGATCGAGAATGTCCGTCTCGCGCACGATTTCGTTGAGGTAGAGCACGTACGCGGTGACCGCGTACACGTCGTCGGCGGGTAGCGTGCCAGGTGCGTCATATGGCATCGCGCGGCGGATGTAGTCCCAAACCGTCGTAGCGTAAGGCCAGTAGCTCCCCACGGTCAGAACGGGAGCGTTGCTCGTGAGCGTTCCGAAACCGCCTGCCAGCTTCGGGTAGTCCTCGTCGGGCGCCTCCCCGCGAGCACCGTGACAAGGGGCGCATCTCGCAGCGTAGAGCACCGCGCCGTCGGCGGCGGTCCCGTGCCCTTGAGGAAGCCCGACGCCGTCGGGCGCGACGGAAATGTCGTAGGCCCGGATCCCGTGCGACGTAGCGACTCTGCCGAGGGTCTGGCTCCGCGCGGATTGTGCCGGCGTCGTCGCATCGAGCAGCAGCGTCGCTCCCACTGCAGCGACCAGCAGTTTGCCGGCGCTAGGCATTGGTGACCGTCCCGTCGGTCAAGACGCGCCATGTCTTGATGCCGTTATAGTGGTCCGTCGCGTTGGCTCCGCGCACTGCGAGGAGTGCGTCGCGCGTCGGTTGCAGGTATCCGGTTTCATCGGTGCAACGGGAAGAGAGCCGTGCTTCGCCGCCGTGCCACGTCCACGCGAGATGGAAGCGAGTAAACGCTTTCGGAAGGACGGGCTCCTCGAGCCGCGCGTCTTCCCACGTCTGGCCTTCGTTGGTCGAAACTTCGACCCGCGCGATCTTGCCTCGGCCCGACCACGCAAGTCCCGTGATCTCGTGCTGCCCAGGGCCGGCGAGCTTCTGGCCTCCAGCCGGCCGAGTGATGACGGACTTTGATTCCATGACGAAGGTGAACATTCGCGCTTTCCCGTCGGGCATGAGGTCCGTGTAGTAGGGAGCCTCTTCGCGCGTCATGTAGGGCCGATCGACGACGTGAATGCGTCGCAGCCATTTGATGTTGGTATTCCCCTCCCAGCCCGGAACGACGAGTCGCAGTGGGTAACCCTGCTCGGGCCGCAGAGGCTCTCCATTTTGTCCGTAGGCTACGACGATGTCATCGAGCGCCTTCTCGATCGGAATACTGCGCGCGAGCCTGCAAGCGTCAGCGCCCTCGGCCACGAGCCAGCGTGCGTCGGAACGCAGACCAACCTCATGCAAAAGAACCGAAAGGAGCACGCCGCTCCACTCGCTGCAGCTTACTAGACCGTGACTCTTCTGTGGGTCGGGCCCGGGCCGTCCTTCGTGCTCGCGACCGCCATTGCCCGCACATTCGATGAAGTGCACGCGCGAAACGGAGGGGAAGCGCTTGAGATCGTCCATTCGGAAGAAGAGCGGACGCGACACCAGTCCGTGAATGAGCAGCTCATGCTTTTCCGGGTCGATCGACGGCACTCCCGCGTGGTGACGCTCGAAGTGCAGCGATGACGGTGTGATGATGCCGTAGGTGTCTTGCAGCGGCGTACGGCTGGAACCCGTGCCCGGCGTTTTGCTGGCCCGAAAAGAGCGTTCCGATTTTTCGAACACCGACCGATCGCCATACCGGCGACGTCCAGCACCGACGCCCGCGGCCGGCTCCATCGGCTCGGTCGTTTCGAACCCAGCGTCGGATGTCGCGAGCTCCCGGCCCTTCGAGCGGCAGCCCGTCACGGTTGAGATCGCTCCAGCAAGAAAGAGCCGGCGGCCGGAGTTCTTGAGACCGGGTTTCGAGGGCATCATTCGTTCCGACCCCTCATGACGGTGACCTTTCTGGCAGGGTGCATGAAATCGACACGCTCCCTTCTGATTTCCCGGATGCTAGAATTGTGGGCGGAGATTCGATGATTGACCCCGCCGTGAAGGACGATTTCGGCGCGCTCAGTGCGCGGCTGCGCGACTTCGTCGGCCGTCGTGTCGAGCGGGCGGCTGTCGACGACCTCGTTCAGGACATCCTTCTACGCGTCCACAACGGGCTTCCCGCGCTGCGTGACGAGGAGCGCTTCGGACCGTGGCTCTACCGCGTAGCACGGAGCGCCATCATCGATCACCGCCGCGACCGTGGTCGTCGATCATTGGCCAATGGGTACACATCGAAACTGGCGACGGGTGAATCGGACGTCGAGGAGAACGAGGCGCTCGAGTCGGCATGCGCCGTCTCGCTGGCGCGATTCGTTGAAGCACTTTCTTCGCCATATCGCGAAGCGGTAACCCTGACGGAGCTCGAGGGACTATCGCAAAGAGATACCGCGCTTCGCCTCGGCGCATCGCTCGCGGCGACGAAATCGCGCGTTCAACGAGGCCGCGCGCTGCTTCGCGCCGCATTCGAGAAGTGCTGCGTGGTGACCTTGGACGCACGCGGTGGGCTCATCCGTTGTGAGCAGCGGGGGACGGGGTGCCAGCGCCGCTGAAGGGCGGTATGCCTCAAACGCCCTCGAACGCGCCATCGAGATACCGCCAGGCCCCGACCTCGAGGGACGGGCGGCGCATGTTCATCTCTCTTTGTTCCGCTCGATCAGCGCATGAATGGATCGGCGTCGGGCATGCCGACTTTCGACGGGGCAGCGGGCTGGGTGCCATTCGGGCCTGGTTTCACTGCGATGGGTGCTGTCGCCTTGCACATCAAGTGGGGCAAACGCCGCGGGTAATAGGGGGCAAGCTAGCCAGCGGTGTCCCAGGTCGGCAAGGTTCACATCCAGAGTAAGCGCGCGGTGCGTAGGACGGTCACCGCGGGACAGAGCCGGCAGTCGGCGCCGACCGTCGAGCGCGACCACTAACGAGTCTGCACCAACTCTCGCCACGCGGAGCCGGCCGCCACGCGCTTGCATCTGCACGCAATCTTCGCCACTGAAGCGACCTTGTTTTCACCAACCTGGTCGGCAACGCCGTCAAGTTCACGAAAGAAGGCGGCTTGGTGCGAGTCGATTGGCGAACGAAACAGGATCGCATCATCATTCATGTCCACGACGCGTGCGGAGGGCTCCCCGCTGGGCAGGCGGAGAAGCTTTTCGCTCCCTTCATCCAGGAGGGAACTGACCGTAGCGGGTTTGGGTTGGGGCTTTCGATCGCGAGGCAAGCAGTCGTCGCCCATGGGGGGACGATGCGCGTCCTCAGTTCTCCAGGCGAAGGCTGCACGTTCACCATCGAGTTGCCCAGGTGACCACGGGATCTCGCGCCGGTCGCGATGTCGCTCAAGTGGCGAAGTTTGCCGCTACGAGGCGAGACGATGCAGGGCGTGAATCAGTGTTGATGGGGTGAACGGTTTGAGCAGCCAGGATCCGATGCCGGGGAGCGCCCGATCTCTGATTGCATCGCAATCGCCCGAGCAAACGATGACGGGGATCTTCGCCCATCTGGGGTCATCGAGCAGGGCCCATCGCAGCTTGGCACCGTCCGCGAGAGGCATTTTGAGATCAAGGAAAATGGCAGAGGGCAACGCGCCACGATCCAAATAATCGAGCGCCCGATGACCGTTGGCGACGCCGCTCGCCGACAAGCCCGCGAGCTCGAGCGCTAATACCATGACCACACGAAGGTCGTCATCGTCCTCCACCACCAGGATCGAATCGGCGGCAGGCGGCACTCGTGACATGGGATGTGTGACCTTCGCTTGCACAGCACACCTCCCTAGACTGAAGGGATTAGAACAATCCCCCTCGCGAGCCAATCGCTCAAATGGCTTTCCCCCTCGAATGGCGTAAGGAATAGCCCTGACTTCTGTTTGGCGGCGTACGGCCATACCGGGATTCCCTGAGGTCTACCCATGAGTGCCCCCCGGGCCGGCAGTACGGTTTGCGCGATGCGCGCATTTTTCAAAGCCTGCTCGAAAAGGCGGCGGCCTCGGGGGCCGATTTCGACGAAACCTTCGTCAAGCCCATCGCGCCGTCCGCGCTGGTCGCGGCAGTGCGCAAGCACCTTCCGCTGCCGGGCGTCACTGCGTCGCCCGATGCGGCACCAGCGCCTTCGGCAGAGTCCGAAGAAGAAGCGACCGCGCCGGGCTTCGTCACCCGACTGCGCGCGATGACGGACAGGTCCGCCCAGCAAGCGGCAATTGTCGATCCTCGGCGGTGTCGCGCAGGCTTTGGCGAATAGCGAGAGTGTCGATCTCGTTTTACGCGACGTGCTGGTGTCCTGCCTCGATGCCGGCGGTATCAGCAAAGGTGTCCTCTACCGGTCGCGACGCGCCGGTACGCTCGAGGCCGAGCACGCCGCAAGGTTCGGGTCGAACGACGGAGAGGATTCGGCCAGCTGCTTCGGGCAACCGAGCTTTCTCGCCGAAGTTCTGGCGGGGCGCACGGTTCTTCCTACGAGGCTGCTCGGTGCGGAAAACGCAAAGCGATTTCTCGCGCGCGCCGAGGCAAGCTCGCTCGTCCTTTTGCCGCTGCTCCACGACGGGCGATGTGCCGGCGCGCTGTTGCTCGCTTCCGAGGCCGAGTCCATCGGTGAGGACGAGCTTCTGACGTTTGGTCGGGCCGTCGCAGCTTATGTCAGTCAAGCCCTCGCGTTGAGCAGGTCGTTTGCGCGCCTCGAGGCGACGGCGCGAAGCACGCGTACGCTGTTCTCATCGCTCGACGTCGGCGCCACGCTTGCCTGCGCTGCCCGATTGGGCACGGAGGTGGCCGATTTTTGCGACGCCAGTCTCCTGAAAAACGGAACCGTGACGCAATGGGCGTTGGCGTATCGTGATGTCGAAGTCGAGCGACGTGCGATCAGCATGCGTCGAGGGGGCCCGCTGACGAGTGTCGCAGACGGACCATCCTCGATGTCTCGCGCATCGTGACGGGCAAGGTCGAGCTCCCGCGAGCGCTGGTGGACCTCAAGACCGTCGCTAAAGCAGCCGTTCAGGTCGTCTTGC
>DATHEQ010000086.1:0-4883 GCA_035318505.1 Polyangiaceae bacterium
AGATCAGCAGGGCGTCACAGCCGGCGCGCACTGCGCCGTCGGCGGTCTGCTCGATCGAGAAGCGATCGCTCAGTGCGCGCATTTCGAGGTCGTCCGAGAACAGCACGCCTCGGAAACCGATCTCCGAGCGCAGCAGGTTCGTGCAAATGCGGCGGCTCAGCGTGGCGGGTGTCTCGCGGTCGAGCTCGTCGTAGACGACGTGAGCCGTCATCAGCGCAGCCACTTCGCGCAGGCTCGCCGTGCGAAAGGGCGGAAGCTCGATGCTGTCGAGCCGGGCCTTGTCGTGCTTCACCCGCGGCAAGTCGAGGTGACTGTCCTTGTTGGTGTCGCCGTGACCCGGAAAGTGCTTCCCACACGCGAGCACGCCCTGCTCCTGGAGCCCCTCGATGAACGCGCGTCCGAAGCGGGCCACGCTGTCCGTGTCGGACGAAAACGCGCGATCGCCGATGATCGGGTTGTCCGGGTTCGAGTCCACGTCGAGCACCGGAGCAAAGTTCAGGTTGATGCCGAGCGCCGAAAGCTCGCGCCCGAGGACGGCCGCGGCTTGGCGGACCAGGGCGGCGTCACCGATCTTGCCGAACACGCGCATGGGCGGCAGGCGCAAGCACGGCTCCGGCAAGCGCAGCACGCGTCCGCCTTCCTGATCGGTGCCGATGAACGGCGGCATGTCGTCCGGCGAGACGTCGATGATGGCGCTGGTGAGCTCGTGGATCTGCCGCAGATTCTGGAGATTGCGCTTGAAGAGGATCACGCCGCCGAGCTCGCGGCGCGATAGCTGTTCGGCAATCTCGGAGGGCACGGCCGCGCCATCGAAGCCCACGACGAGAAGCTGACCGCAGAGCTCGGCCGTGTTCATCGAAGCGCGCGGCGACTGGTACTACTGCCAGAAATCTTGATGTTTTGGCTGAAGTTTGTGTGGCTCGTGGCTACTCGGGCAGATCGTGATCTGCTCCTGCCAAGACTTCTGGCGGTGGTGCCCGGACTCACGCCGTCACCCCCAGATCCTTTTTGGCAGCTTCCGCCATTTCCGCGACGATGCGCGTCAGCGCCGACTCGTCGGGGCCCTCCACCATGAAGCGGAGCTTGGCCTCCGTGCCACTCCAGCGCACGAGCACGCGTCCTTCGTCACCGAGCGACTGTTCAGTTTGTTGGATCTGCTTGGAGAGCAGCGGCATCTCTTGCAACGGCTTGCGAGTGGGCAGCTTCACGCTCTCGGTGAGCTGCGGCACGCGGGTCATGACTTTGGCGAGCTCGCTCAATGGCCGGCCCTCGCTGACGATGATGGAGAGCACCTGCAGCGCTGCAACGAGGCCGTCCCCGGTCGTGGCGTGCTCGAGGAAGATCAAATGGCCGGACTGCTCGCCACCAAAGGAATAGCCGTCGCGGCGCATGGCCTCCACCACGTAGCGATCGCCGACGGCCGTGCGGTACAGCTTTCCGCCGACCGCGGACATGGCGCGCTCGAGGCCCATGTTGCTCATCACGGTGGCCACCAGAGTTCCATGGCGCAGGCGGCCGGCCTTGATCATGCGGGTTGCACACAGCGCCATGATCGCGTCACCGTCGACGATGTCCCCGCGGTCGTCGATGATGATGACTCGATCGGCGTCGCCATCGAGCGCGATGCCGATATCCGCACGGCGCTTGCGCACCTCGTGCACCACGTGTTCCGGGTGCAGCGCCCCGCAGTGCTTATTGATGTTGCGGCCATTCGGACGCACGCCAAGACAAATGACCTCCGCGCCGAGCTCGGCGAAGACCTTCGGGGCCACCCGATAGGCGGCGCCGTTGGCGGCGTCCACGACCACTCGCAGGCCATCGAGCGTGAGCTCGCGAGGGAACGTGTTCTTGATGTAAACCACGTAGCGGCCGGTCGCGTCGTCGACCCGGTCCGCGCGTCCGATGTGCGCGCCGGTGTAGTCGTTGCTGTTGAGCAGGTTTTCGTCCTGCAGCAACTTTTCGATCTCGAGCTCCTCGGAGTCGGGCAACTTGAAGCCGTCTGGCCCGAAGATCTTGATGCCGTTGTCGGCATACGGGTTGTGGCTGGCGCTGATCACCACTCCCGCGTCGGCTCGCATGCTCTGCGTGAGGTTGGCGACCGCCGGGGTGGGGATGGGCCCGGACAACATCACGCGGCCGCCCATGGCGCAGATGCCCGCCGCCAGCGCCGTCTCGAGCATATAACCGGAGAGGCGGGTGTCCTTGCCGATCACGATGCGCGGTGGGCGTGTCTTGCCGCGGCGCGCAACGAGCGAAATGGCACGCCCGAGCCGAAGGGTGAGCTCAGGGGTCATCGGTTCGACGTTGGCGCGCCCACGAATGCCATCCGTCCCGAAAAGCTGTCGTTCAGTCATGTTGGGAAAAAGCCGCAGGTTAGAGAGAAGGTGAAGGTTATCAACTCTGCCCGATAATCACTTCGCGGGGGCTCGGCCACGCGCTCAGTCCCGAAAGTTCGTGAACTGCAGATCGAGCTCGAGGTCCGTAGTGCTTTTCAAGAGCGCGATCACCTCTTGGAGATCGTCCTTCTTCTTACCGCTAATGCGCACGCTCTGCTCATGAATCGATGCTTGAGCCTTGATCTTGGAGCCCTTGAGAAGATTGATGATTTGCTTGGCCTTCTCGGTTTCTATGCCTTCCTTGACCTTGACCAGAATCCGGCTCGAGCCCTTGGGCCCCTTCTCGGGTTTGCCCACGTCCAGGTGCTTGAGGCTCACCTTGCGGCGCACGAGCTTTTCCTGAAGGACGGTCAGAGCCGCCTTTGCGCGCTCTTCGCTGTTGGCGCGGATCACGATGCCCTGATCGTTGCGCTCGAGCTCGGTCTCGGTGCCCTTGAAGTCGAAGCGCTGACCGACTTCCCGCTGGGCTTGGCCGAGCGCGTTGGTGACCTCCGCCCAATCCACCTTGGAGACGACATCGAAGGAGGGCATGTCGACGACCTCGCGTTACAGGGCGACCGGGGGATCGGCCGGGACGCCCAGGAGCAGCGCCCGCGCCGCACCAACGAGGAACGTCGAGCCCGTCACGACCACGACGCCGCGGGCGCCCACGATGTTTCTGGCCCGGGTGAGCGCTTCCGCGACGCTGCCCGCGACTTCGCCGGTTACGGCCTTTACCATCTCGCGTGGATCGACCGCATTGCGAACGGGAGGCGCCACGAAGACGCGGTGCCCGGCTACTTGCTCCAGGCGTCGCAACATCGCACGCCAATTTTTGGTCTGCAGCGCGCAGAATACCAACGCAATTTCACGTCGTGATTCGACTTCTCCCAGCACGCTCGGATCGAGCACATGCGAGAGCGCGACCGCGCCGTCGGGATTGTGCGCGCAATCGAGCAAGGTGAGCTCCTGACCGTTGCGGTGCAAAAGCTCATTTCGGCCGGGCCAAGTCATGCTCTCGATGCCCTCGGCCATGGCTTCGGGACTGAAGCCGAGCTCGCGCCCGACCGTGGTGGCGACGGCGAGGTTCGAGCCGATCATCGCGACCCGCGGATAGGCCAGCGCCGCGCCCGAAATCGGCTCGGGGCTGCCCAGCAGCACGATGCGCGCGCCGACTTCAGCGGCCTTCTCTTCGATCACGGCGCGTGGTTCGGGGTGGAGCTTGCCGAGCACCACTGCCGAGCCGGCCTTGACGATGCCGGCTTTTTCGTGGGCGATCTTGCCGAGCGTGTCCCCGAGATCCGCCATGTGGTCGAAGGCGATGCGGCTGATCGCCGCGACACGCGGAGGCGGGATCACGTTCGTGGCGTCGAGCCGACCTCCGAGGCCCACTTCGATGACCGCAAAATCGACTTCTGCGCGCTGGAAGGCGAGAAACGCCGTCAGCGTGGCGACCTCGAAAAACGTCAGGTCTGGAGCTTCGTCCAGCACCTGGGTCAGGAGCGGTACGAGCTCCGCGTCTTCGATGGGAGCGCCGTCAATCTGAATGCGCTCGGCGAAGCGGGTCAGATGCGGCGACGTATACAGGCCGACGCGCCGCCCCGAGGCGCGCGCCATCGACGCCACGAACGCGCACACCGTGCCTTTGCCGTTGGTGCCAGCCACGTGCACGGCTTCGAACGATTTCTCGGGATTTCCGAGCCGCGCGCAGGCGGCCTGCATGCGCTCCAGCCCGAGTTTATTGCCGCGTGGAACCAGCGTGTAGAGCCGCTCGAGTGTGGCCTTGATGTCGCTCACTTGTCCTCGCCCGCCAGGTGGTCGAAAAGGGTGCCTAGAGTGCGTTTCATGTCGCTGCGGGAGACGATTGCGTCAACCATGCCATGGCCCATCAGAAACTCGGATCGCTGAAATCCGTCCGGGAGTTTCGTGCGCAGCGTGCTTTCGATGACTCGTGGGCCGGCAAAGCCGATCAGCGCATTGGGCTCCACGAGGTTCACGTCACCGAGCATGGCGGTGCTGGCGGCCACTCCGCCCGTGGTGGGGTTGAGAAGCACGCTGATGAACGGGCGCCGTGCCGCACGAAAGCGACCGAGCGCAGCAACGGTCTTGGCCATCTGCATCAGGCTCAAAATTCCTTCCTGCATCCGTGCTCCCCCCGAGGCGTGCAGCAGGACCACCGGCAACCGATCCGACGCGGCTCGTTCGAACAGGCGCGTGATGCGCTCGCCGACGACCGACCCCATGCTGCCGCCCATGAAACCGAAGATGAAGCAACCGTAGGCAACTAGCCGCCCTCCGACGCGCGCGCGTCCAACCTCGATGGCCTCGGAGTAGTTGGTGTTGCGCTTGGAGCGCTCGAGTCGCTCGCCGTACGGCTTACCATCAAAAAATTCCAACGAATCGATCGGGCCGATGTGCTCGTCCCAGGGTTCGAGCTGCCCGCCATCCAAGAGCAGCACGCGCCATTCCTCCGGACGCAGGGAGTGATGATAGTTGCAGCCCGGGCAG
>DATHEQ010000087.1:0-3552 GCA_035318505.1 Polyangiaceae bacterium
TCCATGGCCGACGTCGGCACCGGTCCGCGGGCCGCGCGAAGCCGGTCGATGAGGACCTGAGCGTCAGTCCGCGTCTTGTTCTCGCGGGCGAGTGCGAGCGCCAACTCGGCGTCGGCCTGCGCGCGCATGAGGACGTACGACGCACGTCCGTTATCACCGTCGTTCATCAGCGCTTTACCCTTCTCGAACTGTTCTTGCGCCAACTTCAGGTGGAGCGCCGCTTGCGGTACTTGTTGTGCGTTCATTTCCGTAGCCGTTCGAATGGCTGCCTGGGACGACGCCTCGCGCTCGTGCGGCGGAGGAACACTCCCGCACGCAACGAGACCTAACGCCGCGATCCCCCATCCGACACCGAATCCCAGCTGCAATGCCTTCATGATCTTTGCTCCTCTCGTGACGCTTCTTGCGTGAGCACTGACGCATCGGCCGATCGGCCCGGCCACACGTGGGGTGGCGCGTCGAGCCGCTACTCAGCAACGCGCATGCCAGCCCCAAACGCGGCGCAGGGAGAATTAACTGCTCAACGGATGTGCGGGGCGCGCGTAGGTATCGCCGCGTGCTGACCTAAAGACCTACGTTCAATTCGTCCCGATTGCCCGCGCGCGGCCCTTCTGCGCCACGTGCATCGCGTAGGTGCTCAGTGCGCGCCGCCGTCGCGTGCCCATGCCGGCCATGGCGCTTGGTCGGGCATTCCGTGCCCCGGACCCAAAATGAATTGCTTGGCTTGCGAAGGATCGAAGTCATCGACGTGGGGCGGATGATGGCACGCGCTGACACATCCATTGAGAGGGGGCGAAGGATCGATGAGCCCTTTGGCGTTGGGAGATTTCACGTGGGCTTCTCCCGGGCCGTGACACTCTTCGCATTGCACGTCGCGCAGGGCCGTGTTCATCGTGACTGTCGAGCCACCCGGCTTTTCGTAGCCAGTGACGTGACAGCTGACGCAATCGAGGTTGTACTCCTTGAACTGCGTCGACAATGTGGCGTACGCACGCGCGTGCGCCGTGCGATCCCACACCTGTCGCTCCTCGAGGTGACAGCTCGAACAAACCTCGATCCCGGTGTAGGCGCTTTTGCCGGCCGCTACCGCGGGGGGCTTACGGCCGGCGAACGCGGTCTTGTTATGCTCGTTCACGCGCTTGTAAAAGGAGCCCATGCGTTGTTCGACCTTGGCGTCACGGCCGAGCTTCTCGCGCACCTCCACCAGCGTGTAGCGAAAAAAGCTTCCCGATCGGGGGGGCTCGCGGTTGGCGAGTCGCGCCTGTTCGTCACGCATTTTCTTCAAGTCGCCGCGCCGCGCCGCTAGATCGTCGGGGCGCAGCGAGGTGTCGCTCTCCCACGCCGCCAGCCGCGCTTCGTAGTCGCGGATGCGCTTGTTCAAAGAAGCCAGCGCTTCGGCGTTGGCCATGCCCGTCGCGTCTTGAAACTTGTAGTCGTCCCCTTGCACGAAGAAATCGATGACGCCCACCGTCTGCAAGTGGTTCGAGGTTTGGACGACCAGCACATTGCCGATCAGGACAGGCGCAGAAGGTGCGTCATTGGCCTCCCCCGAATCGACCGGCTTGCCGACGAGGAGCGCCGACAATTCGGGAGCGCGCTCGGCGAGGCGCAGCGCTTCCCCGCGCGGGAGCGCCGCGAGACCGATGACCATCTTGGCTCCCTGCGCACGTGCTTGCGCGATGGCCGCCGTCAGCGCGGCAGCCGCGTCTTTCACCTCGACCCCTGCTGGCCGAGCCCCGCCCGACAGAGCGGGTGCGCTCACCCCCACGATGCCGACTTTGACCCCGCCGACGTCGCGCACCACGCTTTTCACGGCGCCATCGACTCCCTCGAGGTTGGCGGCCACCAGCGGTCCCTGTGCGCTCTTGGCGAGCGCGGCGAGAAGCGGCGCACCTCCCGCCCAATCGTTATACCCAGGCGTCCACGCTGCGAGCCCGATCTCACCGAGCGACGCACTGATCGCCTCGGCCTTCCAGCGATCCTGCGTGCCGCGCTTCTCGTCGAGCGTCGGATCGAGGAACAACGTCGGCCCGACCGCGAGAAAGAGCGAGCCGTGGGCGGCGCTGCGATCGCGCGTCAAAAATGCCGCCAGATGGTCGATGCCCCCGAGCTGATCCTTGGTGCAGCCGCAGGGCTCGAGCGCGCCGGCCAAGTTGGACAGCGCGTAAATGCGCACCGTGGACGGGCCGTAGGAAGGAGCAGCGGGTGACGTCGACTCCGGTTGCGGTGTGCTGCGACAGCCATTGCACGCCGCGACCCCGGCGAAGGCCGAGAGCGCGAGCCCAACGAGAGGCGCAATGCGCGCAGTGGAACGGAGAAGCGAGCGAAACATCAAATGGCCGAAAATCCGAGGAGCGAGGAATAAAGGACGACGCTGCCGATCCAGATCGCGCCTCGCACCATCATTCCGCTCCGCAGCGCCCAATAAGGCGCCAGTGGCGGAACGAAGAACGCTGCGAGCGCACGCCAGCGCGGGTCGCGCCAGGCAAGGCCGAGCACGATGGCGACGTGCACCGTCACCAGGACGGCAAAAGCGAGCACCAAACCTCCCACCAGAATGACGTCTCTCATGCGGCTGCGGGTTCCGTCGTGGTGCGCTGGCGCCAGAGTGTGACCCATCGCGCGGCGCTGCCGATGAGGATGGAAATGACGCCGAGAAGCAGCGTGCCCGTCACCAAGGTGTTGACGAACCCGCGCGTGTACGTCTCCGCGTTGGCCATGAGCGGCAAGTACATGACCTTGATCGCCGTGATGCCCGCCGTGATCGTCGTGGTCCCCACGAAGACGAGCGGCCCCAGCGTGACGAGCGCGTACGTCGGCTTGCTCGACTCACGCAGGATGATCGTCGTTCCGACGGCCAGGGCCGTCGCAGCCAAGAGTTGGTTGGCAATGCCGAACATCGGCCAGATGGTCGAAATGCTTCCCGTGAGGATGAAGTAGCACCACCCCACGACGATGGCCGCCGACGCGATGATTGCGCCGGGAGCCCAGCCCGGCTCGCGAAACGGCGTCCACACCCGGCCCACGAATTCCTGCAGGAGAAAACGCCCCACGCGCGTGCCGGTGTCGATCGTCGTCAGAACGAACAGCGCCTCGAACATGATCGCAAAGTGATACCAATAAGCAATCAACGTCTTCATTCCAGGCAAACCGGAGAAAACGCGCGACATCCCCACCGCCAGTGAAACGGCGCCCCCCGTCCGTGCGGCGATGACCTCTTGGCTCTCCTTGGCCAGAAGGGGAAGGTCGGTCACGCGGATCCCGAGGCGCAAAAAATCGCCCGCCGTGAGCTCCATGGCCGTCTCGCTCGTCGCATCGACGTTGTATCCGAGCGCACCGAGCGCGCGGTTCGAGAGGTGCAGCAGCTCACTCGCTTTGACGCTCGAGCTTGCGATCTCGGCAAGAGGCTGCCCTGGGCGAAGGCCAAGATGTTTTCGGTCTTGCGGCGTGAGCAGCGGCTCGACACGCGCAAGCGCATCGGCGCTCTCGGCGAGCCCATGTCCGCCCGCGGGCGCGACGAGGGCGATGCGCGGGTCGGTGTTGATCGCGAAG
>DATHEQ010000088.1:0-23618 GCA_035318505.1 Polyangiaceae bacterium
CGGGACCAACACGTTGGCCAGTGTACCGTAGGAGAGCCTGCCGCCGCGCGGACCCTTCGTCGACATTACCAAAACTGCGTGTCCGCCGGCTCTTGATCGAAGCGATTGTGCTTGCCGTCGGCGTATCGAATGGGCATGTGGGCGAGATCGTCCCGCTCGACGTTGTCGAGCGATGCGATGGACACGAAGTAGAAGCCGCCGTCCTTGGATTCGAGGCCCGCGTACCCTGCGGTGCGAATGCCGCATGATGTTCGCGGGCAAGAGGCCTTTCCGGGAAATGCTGCAGTCGGACGAGCAAATCTCGACGAACATCCTGGCCGATCGCCTCAAAATTCTCGTCAAGCAAGGCCTGATCACCAAGGCGCCCGATCCCACGCACCAACAAAAAGGCATCTATAGCCTCACCGAGAAGGGCATCGCTCTCTTGCCGATCCGCGTGCAAATCGGCATGTGGGGGCGGCGATTCTTGCCCGCCAGCGACAAGGCAGACCTGCAGCTCAAAGCGTTCAACCGCAAGCTCGAACGGGGAGGGCCAGCATTGTGGAAGGAGCGCATGGCCGCGCTCCGCGAGACGCATCTCGGCGGCAAGCGATCGCGCGGGTCGGGCGCGACGGGGGTGTGATAGCGGTGCTCGGTGGCGTGAGAGCGCGCGCGCAGAACCGCACCTTGGCGGGTGCGGCGCATCTCGAGTACCTGAGCGGGGGACGGAGCGGATTCGCGTGAAATGGGTCGTCACGAAAAGCAGCAATCACTTCTATTTTCAGCTCACCGGGGCAAGTGGCGAGATCCTATTGAACGGCGAGCTCTACACGCGGCAAGCGCTGGCTGAGGAGGCGGTGGCAGTGGGAAAAGCCAACGCTAACTTCGACGAGCGTTACGACCGGCGCGGCGCGCCCGATGGGCGGAGCTATTTCGTGCTCACCGCGGCGAGCGGCGAGGTGATTGGAACGAGCGAAATGTACGCGTCCGCCGGAGCCATGGAGAACGGCATCGCGACCATGAAGAGAAACGCGCCGGGGGCGGAGGTGGAGGAAGATCCCCAGTTGATTCGCTGGCCCCGACCAAGCCGCCCGCGGTAATCTGGTCGGAAGTACGAGAGGGTCATGTCGTCGAGTCCGGTCGTGCCTGTTCGCGAAGGTGAGGTTCTCGCCGGCAAGTACCGCGTGGAGCAGGTGCTCGGTGTAGGTGGGATGGGCGTCGTGGTGGCGGCGCATCACTTGCAGCTCGACGAGAAAGTCGCGATGAAGTTCCTCTTGCCGGAGGCGCTCGGCAATCGCGATGCGGTGGGCCGGTTCACGCGCGAAGCCCGCGCTGCAATCAAGATCAAGAGTGAGCACGTGGCGCGGGTCCTCGACGTGGGGGTGCTCGACACGGGCGCCCCTTACATCGTCATGGAATACCTCGAGGGTGCCAACCTGACGACGCTGCTTCGCGAGCGCGGTGTCTTCGACGTCGAAGTGGCGGTCGATTTCGTGCTGCAAGCGCTGGAAGCGGTGGCCGAGGCGCACGCCCTCGGGATCGTGCATCGCGATCTGAAACCCGCCAATCTTTTCTGCATTCGGCGCAGCGACGGTGTTCTTGCGGTGAAGGTGCTCGACTTCGGCATCTCCAAGTTTGAAAGCCGGGCATTGTCGGCCGACGACATGAGCATGAGCCACACGTCGAACGTGATGGGCTCACCGCTTTACATGTCGCCGGAGCAGCTGCGAGCCGCGCGCGACGTCGATGCGCGCGCCGACATCTGGGCGATCGGGGTCATCCTCTATGAATTGTTGACCGGGAAAGTCCCGTTTCATGCTTCCTCCTTCCCCGAGCTCTGCGTCACAATCCTCTCCTCGCAGCCGAGGGCAATGCACGCAATCCGTCAGGATGTGCCGCCCGGTCTCGAACGCGTGATTCTTCGTTGCCTGGAAAAAGATCGCGCGCAGCGCTACGCGAACGTCGCGGACCTTGCCCGGGCACTCGGTGAATTCGGGCCCGCGCGCTGCGTTGCTTCCGTCGAGCGAATCGGCCGCGTCATCCGCGCTTCGCAGCGCGCCGGGGGCGACGGCGCTCACGCCCGAGCCGTTGCGCCTCAGCGGAGCGATCATCTGGTCGAGCCGGCATATCGGACGGTGCCCGCGGTAACATGGGGCAACACGGGCCGCGGCAACCGAGGCCGAACGGCTGTCGTGACCGCGGTCGCGGTCCTCGCGTTGATCGGCGGAGTGGGAGCCATCTTGTGGCGTGGGCGCATCGGGACGAACAGCGGTTCGGCTGCACCGTCGACCAGCGTCACGGTGATGGTGACGCCGCCCGCCAGGGTGCCGGCGACCGCGGCGAGCAGAGAAGCGGTGCCTTTCGAACCTTTGGTGGTCGGCGCAGCGCGCGACGCCGGGCCCGCGCCTCGCACCGTTATCGCGGCGCCGCAGGTGACGGAGAGGCCCGCGTCGTCCGCCATCCCCGTGACGCGCCCTGAAAGAAAGCAGATTTCCGTGCACGACGCGCCATCTGCGACCGCTGCCGCGTCGTCGTTGCCGTCGTCAGCGCCGCCTGCGCCCATGCCCCCTCTTCCGGAGATCGTCGATCCCTGGGCTGCACCGCGAGAGAAGTAGAATCGTTCCGTCGCGCGATCCGGCGTCGCGCTCGCGTTCGCCAACGCCTCTTCCGGAAAGGCGCCGGCACGCCGCCTTATCGGAAAGCAGCATCAGCATCGCCTCCCAACGTCGCTCGCGTGAGTCGAACGGGCGCGAGGCACTACCGTCTCGGCGAAACATCGTCTATAGGGGAGTGTCGCGTGCGGGCCAGGTCCCGAAGCGCGAGATGAGGAGCGACGTTGCGGATTCGAACCTTCGAGCTAGTGCTCGGCGCGCTCTGGTCGTGCCTCTTGCCTCATGTGATGGGGTGCTCCGAAGGTGAAGCCCTTTACGGCACGGGCGACGATGCCACAGAAGACGCGGGTGGACCGCGCGGCATGCGCGACGTGCTCCTCGTCGGAAACAGCGTTGCGGGAACGGTGTCTTTTCTCGATGCGCGCACGTTCGAGAATCTCGGTTCGATCGACGTCATCCCCGATTTGGACGAGGTCAGGGTCGACATCAACGCCGATCTCGTCCGCTTCATCGCGTATCCCATCGTCAAGAACGCGCAGCTTCTTCATCACTTCGAGCCCTCCGGCGGCGATCGCTTCGTCGATGATTTGTTCGTGTCCCCTGACGGCGCGGTCCTTTACGTTTCGCGCTCCAATCTCGGTGATGTTGCCGCATTCGATCTGACCAGGCCCGAGCATCCCCAGCTGTGGCGAACGTTCGTCGACAGTCCCAAGGCCGACCACGCCACCATTTCGCCAGACGGAAGCAGGCTCGTCGTCTCGGCAACGGGCACGTCGCGGGTGGCCGACGTGATCGACGCAAAAACGGGGAAGATCGTGGGAACGTTCGCGACCGGCGCGTATCCACATCAGAACGACTACTCCGCTGACGGTAAACACATTTACAACAGCAGCATCGGCAATGTCGGCTATCAAGCCGTCACTCATCAGAACAATGCCCTCGCCGGTGATCGCTGGCTCGTCAAGGTCGACGCCAGCACGCTGCAGGTCGAAAAGACCTGGATGTTCGACTGGGGAATTCGCCCCAACGTGATCACCGCCGACGAGACGATCATGTACGCGCAACTTTCGTATCTGAACGGGGTCATCAAGTACGACCTCGTCGCGAGCAAAGAAACGCAAAGGAGCGAGCAGCCGCTCAGTCCGTTCGCGCTTTCGACCTATGCGGGCTACGACGAGTACCCACATCACTCCGCCCATCATGGGTTGGCCCTCTCCAAAGACGGTAAGAGGCTCTGCGACTGCGGCACCATCGACAACACGGTGACGATCGTCGCGACCGAGAACATGACGGTGGAGAAGACCATCGACGTGGGGTTCGTCCCTTACTGGGCCACCAACAGCCCCGATGGTCGTCATTGCTTCGTATCGCTGAGCGGCGGCAGTGCGGTTTCTGTCATCGACTACGAGGCGGGCACGGAAGTGAAGGTCGTTCCCGTCGGACATTTCCCCCAGCGCAGTCGCCTCGGTCGCGTGCCCGAAAGTGTGCTGATGAAGTTGTCGCGTGCGCCCGGATAGGGCGGGCTAGCGCGTTCACCAGCCGGAATTGCCCGTTTCGCGCGTCCAGGTGAACACACCGCGAGATTGATCGTCCATCCCGCCGCGCGTCACGACGACGCCGTTGGCGGTGGCCACGCCGTTGGCGTCAAAGTTCACGCGAATGCCGCTCGTGCCCGGAGTATTGATGGCGACGTTCTGGAATCGAAGGTTGTCGATACGATTGGCGCCCTGCAGGTGGATGCCAGAGAACGTCGCGTCCTGAATGGTGAGGTCCTGCACGAGAAAGCCGGTCATGCCCGCCTCGGCTGCATGAAATTTGATCGCCCCTTGCTCTTCGCCATACGCGGGGCCGCCGGCGCGAATGAGGCTGTTGCGCAAGATCTGGGTCATGCCTGCGAACGGCACCGAGCCGAATTGCCTCGATACGAGGATGCCCGGGTACTGAACGACGTCTTCACAGACGTTGTCTTCGATGCGATTGGCCGTCCCGCCGTAGAGGCCGAAGCAGTTGGCCATCCACGGAACCTGTACGGTATTGAAGCGCAGCACGTTGTTGGCGCTCGGCGCGGCGCCGCTCGGAGACCAAGAGGCGAGGGCGTCGTCGCCGGTGTTGCGGAAGTGGCACTGCTCGACAGTCGCGTTGCTGGTGCCTTTCCAGAGGTTGATTCCGTCGGCGTAGAGGTTACGAAATCGGCTGCGCCGGATGACGAGGTTGCTTGCATTGGGGCCCACCCAATACCCGGTCTTGCTGTGCTCGGCCCAGATGTTTTCGAGCACGGTGCCGTCGCCCGTCGCGCCGCTGAAGGCGCTCTCCGGCGATTTGTCGTCGCGCAGTACCGTGTCGCCGGAGACGGCGAGATCGTAGTATTTGCAACCATTGCCGTAGCAATCGAATCGCGCGTTATAGCCGCTGACCGTCGAGTGCCACATGCCGGCGCCGCGAATCGTCACATTGTCGACGCTGAGCGCCTTGGCGATGCTGCGAAAAGTCCCCTGGGGCAGGTAGAGAACCTTTCCCTGGGTGCGCGCTCGATCGATGCATTGCTGGATGGCCGGCTGATCGTCGGTGTCGTCGTCGGGCGTGGCCCCGCAATCGGTGACCGCTATGGAGTTGGCCGGCGGTGCCAAGGGCGGGGCAACCTGCTCGAGGTCGATGAGATCGACGATGTAGTAGGCAGCGGCGTCGTCCGCGTCCTTTTGCACCGAGACCGTCGCTCCGAGAGGGAGATCTCCAATCAACGCGCGCGCCTCGTCGTAAAAATGATGAGGCTTGCCCTGCGCGGGATCGTTGGGGCTTGCGTTGCCAAAGTCGCCATACGTCCACGACCAGCGCGACGTCACGCGTAGCTTGGCGCGCATGGAGCCGTTCACGTAGACGCTCAGCGTCGCCCAGCTTTCTGGCCCTTCGCCCTTGTCGGGAACGGCGTAGCGGACGACGATCGAATTGGCCACGGCCTTGCTCGCGATGCGTACGTACTGACCCGTGGCATCGAGGCGTACCGCTCGTCTTTGCGATGCTTCGGACGCGGGATCTCCGAGTGCGCGACTCGGCCCGATGCGCGTGCCGTTCGTGTCGCCGTCCTCGGCCTGGTATTCCCAATAGGGTAGGGTTGCGCCGCGCCCGGCGGGGGGCGGCCCCGATCCGCCGACGTCTGCGTTGCCGCTGTCCAGCGTCGCGTCGGGTGTCGCGCCACTTGCTCCGCCGGTGCCAATGACGCCGTCCCTCGAAGCGCCGGCATCTTTTGCCGGCGGAGCTCCGCCCACGCCTGCGGAACCCGAGCCGCCCTCGATGCGCGAGCCGCTCGCACCGCCACGACCGGTGGTTGGCGATCCGGCGTCGTCGATGCCTCCCGCGCCTCCCGCTCCGCTGGAGGTGGTCGGGGCCGCGTCGGGCCCATTCGGCACGGCACTGCCGAAAGAACAACCGAAGGGGCCCAGCGCCGCCAACGCAACGGCCAACGTCATACCGAAAGAAAGCAGCCGCATGGTTCAAACACGCTCTCGCGACAAACGCCTTCGCGCCTCGAAACCAGCGGCCCTAGCGCGCGAAGGCGAACAGCGCGGAGGCTCATCCAAAGGATAAACCGCTCAGGCCTTCGAACAAGCGGAAACGTGGTCAATTGCCGAAGTTGACCAACGCCTTGCGCGCGCTTGCATTGCGCGAGCTGAGCACGAGCGTCGTCACGCGCGCCCGGACGAGGTGATCCCAAGCGACCCTTGCGCGCTCGGCTTCGACGTCGCGATCCCAGCGGGTCGGTGTCATGACGCAGGTCGCTAGCTGCCCTCCAGCGTCCACGTAACAGCTCGCCCCGCCCGAACGGGGATGGTCAGGGGGCGTGGGGCGTCGGCGCCTCGGGGGCAGCCATCGGTCGCAAGACTCGACAGGCGCCCCCGTTTGTCCGTTTCACTTCCTCGCTCATTCCGCTACCTTGCTCGGGTTCGAGCGCCGCGAAAGCAGTGTTCGAGTTTCGTCTCACTCACCAGCGAGGGCACGACCATGGCAAAAGGGCAACAGAAACCAAAAACCAACAACAAGCCGAAGCTGACCACGAAGGAGCGAAAGCAGAAGAAGAAAGAGAAGGTCAAGGCGCGCACCTCCTAGGCCTGAACGTCTCGGGCGAGCGGCGCGCGCGTTGCCATTTCAGGGGGGCTTCAGGCGTTCACTTGCAAGTTCGCCCGTGTTTCGCGAACACATGAGTTCGATTTCACGCCTCGATTGAACGACGATTCTCGCTGCCGACGATCCGACTGCGGTCCGAAGATCTGATTCTCAGTTGACCCAAGGCTCGCACATGCACTAGTGGACGAGCCTCGTGCACGAGAGTAGGCGCTCGTGCCTCTCGCAGGTCCGGTGTTCTGCCTGGTGAGTTCCGGCAGAACCCGGCGAGCGCAGTTGGGGTTGGAGGCGAAGGAGATGTACGGGCAGACCGGCAAGTTCCGGGACATCGTTGAACTCGGCAAAGGCGGCATGGGCGACGTGTTTCTCACCGTCGCGTCCGGTCCCGTCGGCTTCAATAAGCTCCTCGTTGTCAAGCGGCTCAGGGAATCGCTGGCGAGCGATCCCGAGTTTTTGCGGATGTTTCTCAACGAGGCCCGCCTCGCGGCGCGGCTCAACCATCCGAACATCGTGCACACGTACGAGGTGGGCTTCGATGGATCGCGCCATTACATCGCGATGGAATACCTGGAAGGCCAGTCGCTCCATCGGATCCTCCGTCGCGCTTCGAGCACGGGCGGGCTCTCGCTCGAGATGCAGCTGTGCGTCCTCGCGGATGCCCTCGCCGGACTTCATTATGCGCACGAGCTCACCGACTACGACGGCACGCCGCTCGAGATCATCCACCGCGACGTCTCACCGGCGAACATCTTCGTCCTCTACGACGGGCAGGTGAAGCTCGTCGACTTCGGCATCGCCAAGACGGCGAACAGCACCGAGACCAAGGTAGGGGTCTTCAAGGGCAAAATTCAGTACGTGTCGCCCGAGCAATACACCGGGGGCCCGGTCGATCGCCGCGCTGACATCTACTCGGCGGGTGTCGTCCTCTGGGAGGCGGCAACGCGGCGCCGCATGTGGCAAAACGTCGGCGATCTCACGGTCATGCATCGGGTGGGGACCGGCGACATTCCACGACCGACCTCGGTTGATCCACAAGTGCCAGCGCGACTCGAGGCGATGTGCATGAAGGCGCTTGCACCGCGCAAGGAAGATCGGTATCCGACGGCAGCTGCTTTGCAGGCCGATATCGAGGATTTCTTGCAGGAGCTCGGCTCGCGCGTGTCGGCTCGAGATGTCGGCGCGCTGACTGCCAAGACGTTTGCCGATGACCGTGCGCACGTCAAGCTGCTCATCGAAGATCAGCTGCGCCTGGTGCGAGATTATCCCGATCCGCAGTCGCTCGTGCCCACCGTGATGTTGCAGCAGGACACCGGTAGCCGTCCCACTGCGGCCGAATCGAATGTGGCCCCCCCCTTTCTGCCCGTGCGTTCCCGGCGTCGCAACGTTGCCATCGCCCTCGCCGGCGGTTTCGCCCTCATGGTGGCAGGGGCCGTGCTTTGGACGTCGTCTCCGACCGGCGACCCTGCGCCGGCGAGCGCGAACCCCGCGCCCGCGCAATCCGCGCCCGAGCCGGCGCTCGCTCCGCCCGAGCCAGCTACGGCGGCCGTGGCGGTCGCGCCCCCCGCGCCCCCCGCGCCGCCTCAAGTCCGGCTGATCGTCGAGACCGAGCCCGAGCATGCCCGCGTGCTCGTCGACGGCGTGTTATTGCCGACGGGCGGCGAGATCGCGAAATTCTCGAAAGACAATGCGCTGCACAAGGTGCGCGCAGAAGCTACGGGGTTTCGGCCCAAAACGGAGTGGGTCCGCTTCGATTCCGACGACGTCACCGTTCAGATCAACTTAGACGCCCCCTCGCGTAAGGGACGTAAGGAGAGTAAGGAGGGCAGGGAAGCGCCCGCCCCGTCCGCGCTCAGCGAGGCGACGGGCAATCCCTCCCTCGCTCCTGCGGCGCAACCGCCGGGTGCCAGCCCGATACAAGAGATCGAATCTTCCTCCGCCCGACGCCGCTCCTCAGCTCCTCCGCTCGACACCGCCGATCCATGGAAAAAATGACGCGCTTTTCGAGGCTCTGCTGTGTCGGCGCGGTCGTCGCGTTCACGGCGCGCGGCGCCGCCGCGCAAGCTCCGGGCGACGATGCTTCCCGCGCGGCCCGCGCGCCGCTCAGTGGATCGAATGACGAGCGCGCGCAGGAGGCTCGCACCCGCTACGAGCGCGGGCTTCAACTCTATAACGAGGGAGCCGCCGAGGGCGCCTTGGTCGAATTCGAGCGGGCCTACCAACTCTCGCCCAGCTACAGGCTTCTCTACAACATCGCGCTCATCCGCGTGCAGCTCAACGACTATGCCCAGGCCATCAAGGCCTTTCAGGAATATTTGGCAGAAGGCGGCGCGGAAGTTCCTTCCGTTCGGCGGAGCGAGGTGGAGCGTCACCTGGCCAACCTCAAGACCAAGGTGGGCCGCGTCGACGTCTCGAGCCACGCGCGAGGCGCCGACATTTTGGTCGACGACGTCGTCGTGGGAAGGGTGCCGCTCACCGAGCCGCTCGTGCTCAATCCTGGGCGCAGGCGGATCACGCTTGCGCGCGGTGGGCAGAGCTCCACCACCGTGGTCACGATCGCCGGACAAGATCACCTGAAAGTGGAGCTTGCCCTCGACGCTCCACGGCCTGCGGCGGCGGCCCCGGTCGGCGCCTCGTCGAACCGCGTTCCGGCCTACGTGGCCTGGAGTATCACCGCGGCCCTCGCTGCCGGCACGACCGTGGCTGGCATCGTCGCGCTCGGCGCCATGTCGGACTTGGACGAGGAGCGAAGACGTATACCGACGACGAGAGTGCGGCTCGATCAGGCCGAGGCGCGGATGACGCTGCGCGCGGCAGTCACCGACGCGCTTGCGGGTGCGACCGTTCTCGCCGGCGGCATGGCCTTGTACTTCACGTTCAAGCCGTCCACCGACTCGTCACACGTCGCGGGCGACACTCGGGTAGGAATAAGTCCCACGGGTCTACGGTTCGAGCACAGCTTCTGAAATCCAACTTGGAACGGGACCGTCGAGCAATGGGCCATCGATCACCATGAATCCACGTGCGCATCGGCTGGCTCAGCGCGTCGCCGCGACGGCGGCGCTCGTTGCCGCCGGCGTCGCGTGCGTCGCGTGCTCGATCATCGCCGCCCAGAAAAAAGTCGACCAGTGCGACAGCGATCGCGACTGCAGCGCTTCCGCAGACGCGAAATGCGACTTGCTGCAGCACGTTTGCCTCGTCGGCGCCGGTCCGGGCGCGCCCGACGGGGGCGGGCCGGGATCGACGCCCGATGCGGATACGTGCTGGAATGGGGCGGGGCGCGATGCAAGCTGCTTCGCCTGCCCGGTGAAGAGCGAGATCGAGCTCTTGAACGCTTGCACGGGAGTTCAATGCGAGCCGTTCCAAAACGTCGCGCGCATCGCGGGATTCGAAGCGGGACAACCGCCGCGCCCACCGATTCCCGTTGCTGATCCACCGAGCGACGCGGGCGCGCCGCGAGACGGCGGAGCAGCGGACGCCGCAGTCGACGCCGGGCGCCCGTCCACCAACGCGCGCTGCAGCGATCTGGTTCCTCCGCCGCTCTACTTGATGGCGTCGAGCGCGCTCACGCTGATTTTGCGTACTTTCGCCCAGGCGCTCGCGCCGGAAGTGACCCTCGTTTACAAATACGACACGTCCTGCCCCAGTCTCGACGCCATTCTCACCGGCGACACGAAAATCAAAGGCACGGCCGTCTATTGGGCGGGGGACCGGCAGCTCGAGTGCGACGTCGACGGCGCGCGGTTGGCCGACATCGGAGGGTGCGATCTCGCGCCGGAAGCGTGCGTTCCGGGCTTCACGGGCTCACCCAATTTGGTCGATGAGCCGGGGCCCATCCAAGTCTTCATGTTCACGGTGCCGAAAGGGTCGAGTCAGAAGTCGATCAGCGCCGAAGCGGCTTACAACGTCTTTGGTTTCGCGGCCGAGTCGGGCGTCGAACCATGGACCCTGCCTGCCTCGATCTTCAAACGCCACTTCAACTCCGGCGTGCAGCAAGTCGCCGCCGCGACGATTCATCTTCCCATGAACGCGTGGCGCGGGGTCAGCATCGACAAATCGGGCGAAATGAAGCCGGCCTTGATCGGCACCTCCGACCCGGAGCGCACCATCGGCATCACCTCCGCCGATCAAGCCGACGAGCAGGATAGCCGCGCCAACCTACGCACGCTCGCTTACCAGCATTTCGGTCAGACCTGCGGGTACCTGCCCGACTCGACTTTGGGCAGCTACGACAAGAAGAACGTGCGCGATGGCCACTACACCATGTGGGCGCCCTATCATTTCTTCACGCGCAAATCCGATCGCGCCGGCGATCCTCGCATCGCCACCGTCGTCAATTACCTCACCGGCGCCAAGCGACTGCCCAACCCCAACACCGATCTCATCACCACGTTGAAGCAAGGCGGGCTCGTTCCCTCGTGCGCGATGCGCGTGGAAAGAGAAAAGGAAGGAGCGCCCATCCGGGCCTACAAACCTTCCCCGGCTTGTGGCTGTTATTTCGACGTCACTTCACCCGGGGGGCAGTCGCCGCCCGAATGTACGAGCTGCCGGACGGGTACAGATTGTCCGGCGGAGCGCCCCGTCTGCAGTTTTGGATATTGCGAACCCGACTGACGCGTCGACGTCATGGAGATTGCCCGATGAGCCTATCGATCTGCCGAACGAAGTCCCTGCTGCTCGCGATTCCTCTTTTCGCCGCCTTCATCGGCCCGAGTGAGGCTGCCGCCGTCGGCGAGCTCGATGCGACGGATCAAAGAGAACAGGAGCTCGTCCCCAGCGTTTGGGCGAACCAGGGCCGGTACGCATCGCGCTGGGTCGAAGAGGCTTTCCAGGCGGTGCGCGATCAAAAGGTCGGCGTGCTCCCCGCGGCGCGTCTCTATGCGATGGTCACCGTCGCCATTTACGATGCCGTCAATGGCATCGATCGCGCGCGGTGGGTCGGACGCGAGCAGGCGCTCGTGCCTCCCACCGGTGCTCCGCTCTTGGGGCTGCGTGCGGCGGCGGCCGCGGCGGCGGCTCATACCGTGCTCGTATCGCTGACGCCCGCGCAGTCGGCCGTTTTGGATCAAGCGCTCGCCGCCGATCTGGCGGAGCTCGGCGGAACCAGCTCGACGCTCGTGGCGCGCGGGCGCGATTGGGGCGTGCAGGTCGGCCAGCAGGTCATCGCGCGGCGCGCGTCGGACGGAACCCAAGTGGCGCTCACGCTGCCCGCCAGCACGGCGCCGGGCGCCCATCGAACCGACTACGACGCGCGCTATTCCATCATGACGCCCTTCGGCATCGCCACCAAGGACGCCTACCAGGCGCCGCCCCCGCCCGCGCTGACGAGCGACGTCTATACGGCGTCGTTTCTCGATTCGAAAGCGGTGGGCACGCACGACGGCAATCCGGTAAACGAAGAGATCGCGACGTTCTGGGGCGGCGAAGACGGCACCGCACGTGAAAGCGGCAATTGGCTGCAGGCAGCCGTCGCTATCGCCCGCCAGCGCAGCCTCGAGCGCTCGATATCTGCCACGGCACGGCTCTACGCGATGGTGGGCATGGCCACCGCAGACGGCGGCATCGTTTCTCACGACGCCAAAGCGGACTACTTCACTTGGCGCGTGGTCCCGGCCATCCACGAGGCGGACATCGACGGCAATGCCGCGACCATCGCCGATCCGGCGTGGGTGCCTCGCAACGGAACGGGTAACCTCGGCTCCCCCGAATACACGTCGGGAGCGGCCGCGTTTGCGGGAGCCTCGTCGGCGGCCATCGAACGCTTCTTCTGCAGCGCAGAAGTGAGCTTTTGCTTCGCCACCGATGTCGCGCCCAGCGCCCGCTGCTATGCGACACCGCTCGCGGCGGCCGAGGAGGGCGGACGCGCCCGCGTTCTGCAGGGCGTTCACTTCCAGTTCTCGGTCAACGCTGCCATCGCGCAGAGCCGCGGCGTTGGCGCCGAGATTGGCACGAAGCGGCTACGACGCGTCCTGCCGAGCGGTCGCATCGTGCCCGCATGCTCCCCCTGAGGCGAGCCGAGCCCGTTTACGCCTGACGTTCTGCGACCGCGGCGGAGGATGCCGCGGTCGCAGGGGCGGTTCAATCAGTTGCACTTTGCGTTGTCGAGTGCCCCCTTGGCGGCGCCGCAAGCCGCCACCATGCAGGCACCGCACTCCTCGGCCTTGCCACTCCTGCAAGGCGCGACGCAGCTTCCGCCCTCGCTGGTTGCTGCGATTTGGCAACTCAAATGTCCGGTCACCTGTTCGCCAATCGCCGGACAACTGTCCTGCACGCATCCGTAGAACTCGGCAGTGGTCTCGTCGTTGCCGCCGTATTGGTTGAGGCACTGCAGCGTTGCTTTGCCATCGGCTGCACCGGTCCCGATGAACGTCGCACCCAGACCCGAGGTCGATATGCCGCACCTTTCGAGCTCGGGGTTACGCGGGTAGTAGTTGCCGAGGAACATGCACATCTCGTCTTTGGTCGTGAGGCCCTGCGCGACCTGACGGTCCTCGGAATTCTGGTAGTGGCACCTGAAGTCGATGGCCTGTCCGGCGTGGATCGACATGCCGGGCAGCCACTCGGCGATGGGGACGTCTTCCCAATCGTGGCTCTCGTAAATCTGCGTGAGCGTGCCTTCCGAGGGATCGACGACATTGGCCGTGTAGTCGACGCCGCGGCGATGCATGTGCGACTGCCCGCTGACCAGCTTGATGTCCTGCGCGAGCGTGCACCGGAGACGCGACGACGCCGAGCTGCGCGCCGGGATCCGAATGAATGGGTTGTAAAAGAAGAGGAACCCGCCCTCTTCGACGACGTCTTTGTCCGCCAACGTATAGAGGTTGAGACGCGCCTCGGCGAGCAGAGGCTGACTCGTCGCGTTGAGATAATGCGTGTTGATGACGAGCACGGTGCCCGGAGCGAGCTTCGCCGCGACACCGGGCGGGAACATCGCTGCGTTTTTGGCCTTGGACGACTGTGCACCGGCGACCACACCTGTGACGTCCCAATCGGCGGCCGCGCCTTCGGCACAGTCGAACACGCCGTTCTCGTCGGCCGCGACGGCTTTGCCGCTCATCGTCGTCGTGGGAATCGAGGTGTAGCTCGTTCGGTAGAGGAGGACGTGATGACTGCCAGCCACGTAGCGAACGACGGCTTGGTTGACGTTCATTCCTTCGGCCGGGACCTGGAAGAACTTGCAGCGTTCGATTTCTTGTCCGGCGCCGATCGAGGACACCATCTTCAGCTGCAGCCCTTGGCCAGCCGGCGGTGGTTCCAAAAGATCGTTGGGATTGCCGTTACCCGTCGGCGAGACCCCTTCGGAGGAAGAGGAGCATCCCGTGATCAACCAAACGCCCGCAACGGAAACAAGATGGTGAAGTCGCATGTCGTTTTTCTCCTGTTAAGTGGTGGGCGAGCTTCTCCCGACGGAAGAGGCGATCGCTTCAGACCCCGCCGCCCGATTGCACTCTCTGTGCCCGAACGTCGTCCGAATGTTTTGGACGACGTTCGTTTTTTGGGGGCACGAGACGCCGCAGGGAAGTGGGAAAAGACGGTGAAGGGATCTTCGGTGCCCGGGCACAGCACGAACCGGCCCCAAGATCGGCCCGCGAAAGCAGGCTCACCCGTGCATGACGATCGCGACGCGGCTCATCGATCCCGTCGTCGGGCCGCCCGGACGTAGAACGTCGCTACGATCAACGCCGCCCACCACGCGGTTTGCGAAACCGCCGAGCGGAGATTCTTCGTCGAGGCGACACGACAACTGCAACCCGCCTCGAGCGCGCCGGGCGGCATGCTCGAGCCATCGCCGGACGCTCCGTCGGGGTCCGCGCCGGGCGGCGCATCGACGTAGGCATCGATCGTGGACGCTCCGCCCGCGCCGCCGTCGATCACGTCCGGGGGATTGCCCGTACCTCCTCCGCTGTTTACGTCGGGCAATCGATCGGCGCGCGCGTCGATCCCGCCGCCCGCTTCGCTCCGTCCGCCGTCGGCAGGCGGCGTGCCGGTATCCGCTGCATCCGGTGCGCGCGCGTCCGCCCCTCCGCCATCCGGTGGCGTTGCGCATGGCGCAGGCGTGCTGAAGCCGGCGGCGGGTGATTGCCGCAGGCGACTCTCGGTCATCGGACCGTAGATGCCGTCTTCGGCGATGGTGTCGGCCGCGTGATTGACGTTCCAGAGTCTTTGAAAGCCGCGTACGCCAATGGGACGAAGATCGACCGTTCCCGAGCCTCGGTAATCGAAGTGCACGGTATCGGAGCTGCCAAACCACTCGAATTGCTCGGCTTCGAGCGCCGTTTGCCATGCCGCGTACTGAGAGGTGTCGAGAGCGAGGCCCGATTCGTGGTTCGATCCACCGGGCGCCGCGGCGAGGGCAATGCTGCAACGTCCCGCCATGTACCAGGAATAAAGCAGGTACTGCTGGGCGAGCGTGCGCAGCATGGAGTTGACGCCCAGGGTCATGGCCGTCTGTGCGTCGAGCGCTCGCACCAAGCTGTCACGGGCGGGCGGCTGCATGAAGGCAAACGTGTTTGCACTCCGCGTCATGTTGGGCCGCGCGGGGATGGCGGCCAACGTGTTCGGGCGAAGGCAATTGACCTGGTCCACGATCTGCTCGCTCAAGCCGAGGACCGCGCCGGTCGAGCAGCTATTGGCGACGGCGTCATCGACGGTGCCCTGTACCAGCGGCGCAGGCTCGTTCTCGACGTCGACCGCCGTTTCGCTCGGCCCGCACGCCGCGAGCGCGCCCGCGAAGGCAACAACGAGGCACCGGAACGAGCGAGCCACGGTGTACTCACGGTACCGAGGACGAGGCGTGGTGACAAGCGCGACCTCTGCGGTCCGATTTGGGACGATTGACGAAACCACGCTCTCCCTTGCAGCCTAGCGCGAGACCCACGACGAAGAGGAGGCCCCGATGCTGCAAAAGTCCCCCATGTTCGCCTACCTTCCGGTAAAAGATCTCGGCCGCGCGCGGCAGTTCTACGAGCAGAAGCTCGGATTCAAGCCGAAGAGCGAGCCTGCCGGAGGCGTGGTGTACGAGTCCGCCGGTGGTACGGCGTGCTTCATGTACCCGACGCCCAACGCCGGCACGTCCCGCGCGAGCCAGGCATTCTGGCAAGTCGAGGACGTCGAGCGCGAAGTGGCAGAGCTGAGGGGCAAGGGGGTCGTGTTCGAGGAATACGACATGCCCGGTCTGCAGACGAAGAACGGCATCGCTACCGGTGGAGGCGCCAAGACAGCGTGGTTCAAGGACCCGGAAGGCAACATCCTGGCAATCGTGCAGAGCGTGTGAGCCGGTCGACCCCGAGCCGACGCGTGTGCCCCGCGCGCCTTGCACGCAAGCAATGGCGAAGCTCATGATGGAGGGATGGAGACCCTCTACCGACGGCCATTGCCCGGCGACGCCATTGCTTTCTCTTCGCCGGAGGGGCGCAAGGTGTTCGCCGAGGCGCTCACTGCAGGCGGTCTCGACGGCTATTTTCCGCTCGCCGAGCAGTTCCACACCCAGGCCGACCCGTCGTTTTGCGGTTTGGGATCCCTCGTCGTTGCGCTGAACGCTTTGGGGATCGATCCCGGCCGTCTCTGGAAGGGGCCGTGGCGGTGGTTTGCCGAGGACCTGCTCGACTGCTGCGTGCCCCTGGCCGAGGTGCAGAAGCGCGGTCTCGATATCGACGAGCTGAGCTGCTTAGCTCGTTGCAACGGCGCGGATGTCGAGATCGTGCGGGCCGATGCAGCGAACCTGGCCGCGTGGCGTTCGGCCGTCGCCACGGCGTCGCGAGGTGAGACGGTGGTCATCGCGTCGTATGATCGCGCGGCCATGGGGCAGACGGGCAGCGGGCATTTCTCGCCTATCGGCGGATACCATGCTGCGCGTGACATGGCGCTCGTTCTCGATGTCGCACGCTTCAAGTATCCGGCGCATTGGGTTTCGGTGGAGCGACTCTGGCGAGCGATGCATCCTCTCGATGCCGTGACCGGGCGAGCACGGGGCTTCATGGTCTTGCGCCGACGCGAGCGGGGCATTTTGCTCGGCTTCAGTCTGCAATGCGAGGGCGAAAGCTGGCAGGCTTTGGAGCGGCGGCTCAAGCTCGTGGTTCGTGAGCTCGAGACGTCCGTTGATCTCGCATCGCTGGCGCGCGCGGCCGTCCCGCTGACATTGCACGTCGAGCTGCGCACGCCGAGCGTGGGGGCACACCGCGAAGCCCTGGCCGCGGCGCGGGCCGCCGTTCGCGAAGTCGCCGCCTATGACGCCATCGTCGATGTCGTCGGGCCGGAGCGCGGCGAAGCCGTCACCCTGCTGCTGCTCGCGCTGGCCGACCTTCTCTCGCCGGAGCAGCGCGCTTTGGTGGGCGCGGTGATGGGCGCTGGCTGCGATGACCCAGCGCTCGTCGCCGAACTCGCCAATCTTCGCGCTCAACTGACAGCCCTCGCGGAAGTCACGACCTCCGAAGCGTCGTGCGCGCCTTAGCTGAGCGCAGCGGACATGGCGAATGAGCGCCGCAAACGCTGCCGTCGATGCTGGAGGACTGCGGATTCGAAGTCTTACGGGTAAAACGATATCGGCTTTTGATGTCGGTGGGTTACAGCCTTTTGCAGGCGATGGGCTTTCATTACTTTGGCTCTAATAAGCTTGCTGATCTGACGCTCAGCGCCGTTTTGGGGCTACCCTCGCTTCCGATTTTGCCGCTGCTACCCGATTTCATGATGGTGGTGGCGCGTTCCCGGCATTGACCTTCCGTATGGGGTCGGGCTTAATCGCTGGCAACGTGATGAAGAATCCGTTCTGCCGTAGCGGGGTCTGGCGGGATGCGCGCGCCGTCGTCGTCGCGGTGTTGCTATCCGCAATCGGCTGCTCCGGTTCGCCCTACGATTCCACCGGCGAGTCGCAAGACGAAGTGCGTGTCTGCCCCGGCGCAACGACCGTCGAAGGAATCGACGTCTCCTATTATCAAAAGACGATCAATTGGCCACAGGTCAAGGCGTCGGGCGTCCAGTTTGCCGTCACACGGATCAGCGACGGGCTGAACTTTCCGGACAGTGAATTTGCCAACAACTGGGCGGGCATCAAATCGGCGGGTCTCATCCGCGGCGCGTACCAATACTTCGAGCCGGGGCAGGACGCGCTCGACCAGGCCGACATGGTCGTGCAGCGCGTCGGCATGTTGGGATCGGGAGATCTTCCGGTTCAACTCGACATGGAAGTGACCGGTGGGCAATCATCGGCCACCATCAACAGTCGAATCAAAACATGGATGGACCGAGTGACCACCGGGACGGGGAAACGCCCCTTCGTTTATACCGCCAAGTATTTCTGGGACGACAACGTCGCGAGCACCGCTTACAGCGGCGATCGACTTTGGGTCGCCAATTACGGCGTCACTTGCCCCGATCTTCCGAACGCCTGGTCGAACTGGTCGATATGGCAGTACAGCAGCACCGGCAGCGTTCCCGGCATCTCTGGCAACGTCGACATGGACAAGTTCAACGGGACGCTCGACGACCTGCGGAAGATCTCGGGAGGCGCGCCCGCCTATGCGGCCGATTACGTCTCACAGTCGTTTCCCCTGGCCAGCTTGGGGATGACGATGATGGGAAACGCGAAAATCGCCGCTTACATCGAGCTCAGAAACACGGGGACAAAGGCGTGGGATTCCAACACGCGTTTGGCGACCAGCAATCCGCGCGATCGGCCGAGCATGTTTGCCGCGGCGGACTGGATCGATCCTACGCGGCTGTCCGCCGTGCAAGGGACGGTCGCACCCGGCGACACGTACCGTTTCCAATTCACGCTCCAGGCGCCGGCTTCTCCCGGCGTCTATGCCGAGTACTTCAACGTCGTCGAAGAGGGTGTCGCCTGGTTCAGCGATCCTGGGCAAGGGGGCCCACCGGACAACCAGCTGCAAAATCGCATCACGGTGATGGGGGGCGGCGGAACCGCCGACGCTTCCTCCGATGCCGGCGGCGGGAGCTCCCGGGACGGCCCCTCGACCGGCACCGATGCGACCGTCAGCGATGGGGGGGCGCCCGAGGATGGCGGAGCGACGGCAGATATCCGGCCACCGCCGCTCGATGGCGGCACGCCGGCGACAGGTGACGCGTCGCGTGCCGACGCGGTGGCGCCGCGCGATGCGAATACCAGCGATGCGTCCGGCCAACCTCCACCCATGGACGACGACGCGGGATGCGGATGTCGCTTGACGAAGCGTAACGCTCGCGGCGGGCATGTTCTCTGGCTCATGATTGGCGCCGCCGTTTTCAGTCGCCGTCGCGCGCGTAACCGGAGAGCGCGTGCCGTTCGGCACTCGCTCTCCAGCGACTGAAACGCGAGCTCAGAGCGACGGCGCTTGGCGCGTTTCCGCGGGCACGGCTTTGCGCGGGTCGCCCTTCTCCATCAGCATCTTTTGCGTCTGCTGCATGACCGTGGCGAGCTCCTTGAGCTCCGCCTTGTCGAGCACCTTACGCACCTTGGGAAACAGATCCGATTCCTCTTCCTTGACGTGGTGCTCCACCTGCTCCTTGAGAACCTTCACCTTGGCGTCGAAGGTGTCGTTCGACGGGTCGATTTTCATAAGATCGGCGATGACGCGCTTGATGCCGAGATGCTCCTCGAGCGCCTCGAGCAAAATGTCCTCGGTCCGCTTCGCCTTGACGGCGGGATAAAAGTGCCGCTCTTCGATGGTGGCGTGCATCGCGAGGGCGTCGGCGATCTGCTCGAAAAGGCCCTGCTTGCTCTTCGATGCGCTTTCGCCGAGCGCCTCGAACTTCTTGAACATGGTCTCCACTTCGCGGTGTTGCTCTTTGAGCATTTCGATCGCGTCGGTGGCGTTTTCTTTGGCGTTGCGTTCCATTTGTGCGGCCTTCCGTTGGGGGTCCGTTCGGTTCAGACGTGGCCGAGCAGGCAGGCAAAGGTTGCACACCCGGACGTACGTTCTAGGATTTTGCACCGACCGTGCCACGCCTTACACGGCGGGAGGTTGCGCAGGTCAGGGGTGCCCGGAAGTCGGATGTCCGGCCGCGATCCGCTGTGCCTCGCGCCGTCGTAGGCCGTTAGGGAACCGCTCGAGATACGCGCGCCCGAGCTCGGCGGCACCTTCGGTATCGCCCGATCGCGCGCGGGCGACCGCCTTCATGAACCATGCATCCTCGAGGCGTGCATCGTGGGGCGACGCCGCGAGAAAGCGGTCGAGCATCTGCTCGGCCTTGCGGTAATTGCCCTGACGCAGCGCCGTCACGGCTGCGGCAAACGCGTCTTCTGGGGCGCCCGTCGAGCGCGCGTCGGTGGGCGACTTTGCAGCGCTCGGCACGGGCGCTGCAGTGCCCGCATCGACGTTGTCGCGCCGAGCGGCGATCGCTTCATCTACATCCCATGCTTCGCCGGCATGCAGCCAGTGTTCGGGTTCGTCGCGCAGGCGGAGCGTGACCACGCCTTCCGAAACTTCAACGCGCTTGGTCGTGCCCCGTCGAACCTCGACGCGAAAGCGCGTTCCGTGCACTTCGATCTCTCCATCGGGCATGTGAAGAAGGAATCGCTGGCCGGATTGCGTGCGCTCGACATGAAAGGACGCCATCCCGGCGTCGAGGTGCGCGCGCAGCACGGAACCAACGATTTCGCTCGACCATTCGGCGTCCTCGGCACCTTCGACCTCGAACGACGGCGGACCCTGGAAAATGTCGGCGGCGCTGAGCGCTTGGTGTTGCCGGCTGATCAGCGCCACGACAACCACCGCCATGGCGCCGCAGGCGATCGCGGCTGCGAGCCACAGCCAGCGCCCGGCGAGCCTTTCGCTCCCGCGGCTCAACACGCGGATATCGGCGCGACGCAGGAGCTCTGCGCGCGCTCGTCGATGCTCGAGCGGCGTGCTCGACAGCGCAGCAACCATCTGCATGGTCTCGCGCACCGAGCCGAGCGCGGCGACCTCCTTGGCGCAGACGGGGCAGCTGCGGGCGTGCTTAGCAAACGACATTCGCTCGGGGCCGTCCAATCGACCGTCCTCGATGGCCTCGGCCTGCCACACCCTATCGCAGGTCGGCCGCGTCATTGGGCCGGCTCCGCGAGAAAACGGCGTAGATCGCGGCGCGCATGATGCATTCGCGTCCAAACCGTCGCCACCGGGATGTCGAGCGCGCGTGCCGCATCGGTACCAGAAAGGCCCTCGAAGACGAGCATCACGAAGACCTCCCGTTTTTTGTGGGATAGCCGTTGCAGGGCAAAGAGCGCGCGCTTTGCCGCTTCTCGCCGTTCGAAATCGTCGTCCGGTCTCGGCGCGGTGCGCCGCCAAGGCTCGGATGCCCACGCCGTGAGGCGCGCCACGTTTCTTCGTGTCGAGCGCCGATAACGGCGAACGACGACGGCCGCGAGACCGAGCAGCCAACTTTTGAACGGCCAGTGAGGGTCGAATCTCGCCGCTGCGGCGGGCAAATCGAGAAACGTAAGCTGGACGAGATCATCGACGTCGGCCGGCGGCACACCGAGGCGTCCAATGAACCTCTTGACGATCCGTTCGTACCGATCGAAGACGACTCCGAGCGCATCGAGCTCGCCCACCGCGATCTTGGACAACAAATCCGCGTCGCCCGGTGGGCTCATCGCGTTGGCAACCGTCCTCATGGCGCGCCGAGCTCCACGCCGACCACACCGGTGAGTGACCACCCAGGGAGCGGCGGCAGGTCCGAGTCGAGCTCGCGCGTGTCACCGGGGTGGGCCAGGGGAAGCGTGATCTCGACTTGCGTGCGCAGCCGAACGTTGGCGCGACGCGGCGTGGCGATGCCCAGATACCCGCCGAGTTGAAGATCGACGCCGTCGCCTTCCTCTTCGTCGATTTCCACCTTCCCGTCGTGGAGCTCTTCTGTCGTGCTCCACTGATGAACGAAGCAAGCGCCGAACATCATCCCTGCGACGAGATCGAGCGCACCGAGCGGTTCGCGCCGTCCCGCGTTGATGCCGCTCGAGAAGGACCACATCGTGAACCGCGGGGGGATGTCATCGGCGGCGAGCCAGTGCTGCGGCGCACCGTCGACGAAGGTGCCGATCTCCCATGCTCCGACCGTGAGGGCCGCCGCGCCGCGTAGGACGGGAGCAAAGAACACGCCCGGCGCCCCCATGCGCAGTCCTCCTCCGAGCCACACCAGGCCAGAACCACTGGCCGGTGGCTGCGGTTCCGCGGAGCGCGCTTCGGCCGTGGGCGCGCCCGGGGAAGACGCCGCCGGCACCGTGGTCTCGACGCTGACGGCAAGCGCACTCGCGGCGGGGACGAGCGCGCTCGGCGTCGCGACGAGGCGTTGCGCGCGTCGACCGTCCTTGGTGGTGATCGTCAGCATTGCACTGCCATTCGTGATCTCGACAAGAAGCTCACGGCAGTCGCGGTCCGGCGCGGGCCATTGGCGAACACGATGGCTCAGCTCGAGCCCCGCGCGCCGCCACTCGCCGGGCACGTTGGATGGCATTACGTGCACCACGCAAGGAGCGTCATTCTCCGCTGCTTCCGCCGCGTGAGACGGGGTCGCGCCGAGGAGCAGTCCCGACAGCGCGCCGATGGCGGCAAGCCTTTCACGCTTCGAGCCGCCACACATCTCGACGTCCTTTTAGTACCTCCCCCCGCGAGGGTCCAAGCGGAGATCCTCATTTGGGCACAATGATCGTGGGACAGCCGAAGGCAATCTCGATTCGAGCTGCCGGGTCGGCTTGGATCGCAGCGCACGCTTGTGCGCATACGGTGATCTTCGTCGGCCGGATGTTGTCGTCATAGAACCAGGCCCACCCGTCTTTGGCGTTCGCGCAAGCGGTAGGGGAGTCGACATTGGGGATCTGACGGCGAGGCTGCCCTCCGATGCCGCCGTAGGTGATGTTGGTCTGGCTCGGCGTGAACGTTTTGCCGGCCGGCGGCGGCGGAATCTGCCATTCGCAGGCGAGCTTCGACCCGCCTACCACCGCGCGCGCCAAGCGATCGAAAACCGGTTTGAAATCCTGCAGGCAGAGGTCACCGGACACGCCGCCCGTTTGCGTGACGAGCTCCTTGTAAATCTTTCCTTCGCCCGCCGAAAATCCGCTGCATTGATCGTTCTTTCCTTCGGTGAACGAAAAGATGCCGTGGAATTTGAAGCCGGTCAGCAAGGTCGGGTCGAGCGCCACGAGATCGCGGGTGAACGTCGCGGCCGGCACGTCGGATTCGTCATCGGTCACTACGACGAAATGCTTGCTCGCCCCCGCTCGTAGCGCCGAGCGGTATTGCGGGTAAGCAGAGACGAAGAGCTCGAGCGCGTCGTGACTGGAGACTTTCTTGCTCACGTGCAGAAATGACGGCGTATTCGTGTCCTTGGTGGGACACCCTCCGGCACCGAGCGGGGGATCGACGCAAATGCCGTTGCCGTCACCTGGGTAAGACGAGATCAAGACGACATGAACGTCGACCTTGGCGGCGATGATCTGCTGCGAAAAGGTGTTCATGTTCTGCTGCACCCACACCGCTTCCTCATCCATGCTTCCCGAGTTGTCGATGGCGAAGACAATGTCGGCGGGCTGCACTTGGTTTTCCGCTTCTACGGCGATGGCCTGACATGCTGCATCGGGCGTCGAACCGTTCCCGCCTGACGAGCCGCCCGCACCTCCGATGATGCCGCCCGCGCCCCCCGCACCTCCGATGATGCCGCCCGCGCCCCCCGCTCCGACGGATGTGCTGCCGCCCGCTGCACGCGATCCGCCGCCGGCGCCCGACCTTGTCCCCGAAAGGTCCTCTCCCGAGCACGATCCCGCGCAGGCAGCCAAAACCAACCCGATTGCGGCGCGTTCTCCGAACCTTTGCATCGATCACCTGCTTTCGCAGGTCATCCGCCGCTGGGCGTGAAGACCTTCAAAAATATTCCACCGTCAGAGGAGCCGCTGGAAACGGCGGGGCAGGCACCGGTGGTGCCACGGGCACGAGCGGCGGGGCCGCC
>DATHEQ010000089.1:0-67659 GCA_035318505.1 Polyangiaceae bacterium
CCCGCCGCACTCCTTGGGCCAGCCGATACATGCCCATCCCGCTCGACCGAGCATGCGCTCCCAGGCGATGCGGCGTTCGAAGAGCTCGTGCTCGTCGCCCGGCCCCCCGCGCCCTACGAGATCGGCGAATTCGCCATGCAGACGCTCGCCGAGAAAGGCGCGCACCTCCTCGCGGAATGACTCTTCCTCGGGCGAAAAACGCAAGTCCATCTCAGAGGCCCATCTGGCGCGCGACGATGTCGCGGTGAAATGCCGCAGCCCCGAACAGCGTCTCCGACGACTTGGCACGCTTGAAAAAAAGGTGCGCGTCGTGCTCCCACGTGAACCCGACGCCCCCGTGGATCTGGATGCACTCCGCTGCCACCGCGAAATAGGCATCCGAGCAATACGCTTTGGCCGTGGCCGCCGCCGTGGGCAGCTCGTCTTCGCTGTGCGCCGCCGCCCAGGCCGCATAGTAGCTGGCCGAGCGCGCCGACTCGACTTGGACGAACATGTCGGCGAGCTTGTGCTTGATGGCTTGAAACGAACCGATAGGGCGGCCGAATTGCACCCGTGTCTTGGCGTAGTCGACGGACATATCGAGGCAACGTTGCGCCCCCCCGACTTGCTCGGCGGCGAGCGCGACTTTGCCGAGATCCTGCGTGCGCGCCAGCGTTTGCGCACCATTGCCGGCGTCGCCGAGCCGCGCCGAACTGGGAAGCTGCACCTGGCGTAGCGTCAACTCCGCTTGTTTACGCGTCATGTCCATGGTCGTCAGCACGCGGCGCTCGATCCCCGGGGTCGACGCGGGGACGACGAAGATAAACGGCTCTCCGTCCATCGGCGCCGATGCAGGCCGTGCGACGACGAGAACGAGCTCGGCAGTGTGTCCGTCGATTACGAACGAGCTCGCGCCCGAAAGCTCGTACCCGGCGCCGCGAGCGACGTAGGTTACGCCGCTCCCCGGTGCGTCCCACCGTCCGCTCGGAGGGGTGAGCGCGAGCGCAGCGGTCGTCTGACCCGCGGCGATGCCCGGCAGGAGCTCGCGCTTTTGTTCTTCTGTGCCGCCGGCGAGCACGGCGCTCGCTGCGAGACAGACCGTCGCGAAAAACGGCGAGCACAGGAGCGCTCGCCCCATTTCCTCGCTCACCGCTGCGATTTCGACGAAACCGAGCCCCGCCCCACCATAAACCTCCGGAATGGCGAGCGAGGTAAACCCGAGCTCCTCACCCAAACGCCGCCATAAATTTTCGTCGTAGCCGCGGGGCGTGGCCATCGCGGCGCGCACTTCGCGGGTGGATGACGCGGTTTCGAGGAGGCGACGCGCGCTGCGTCGCAGTTCTTCTTGCTCCTCGGTAAAGGCGAAAAACATCGGGCGTTCGCAAAGTAGAACATGTTTCAAGGCCGATGCAAGTGCGCTGGGCGCGAAGTCTCACCGGACCGTGTCAGAACGTGGTCGACGGCTATGCCGTCGGCCCTTCACTGGAACGGATCTGGCGCAGCGGCGGCGACGCGGCTCGTCTTCACCGGACGGGGCGGCCCGCGCAAGGCGTGCGCCGTCGCGCGCGCCTGAGATCGCGTCGACGCGTCGCGAGGAGCGAGACGGCTAACAGCGCTATGCCTGCTGCGATGCGTGGGCGCGGGTTGCGTGCGAGTGAACAACCGCACCCCATCGCGTCCGGCTCCGAACCAGCGTTCGAGCCGCCTGCGGCGACGGGTCCCGATCCTCCTGCGCCGTCGGTGCTCCCGTTGCCTGAACCGCCGCTCCCCGGCGAGCCGCCCGTCCCAGAGCTTCCTGCATTTCCCGCCGTTCCGGTGCCCGCCGCGCCGCCGGTGCCGACCGTTCCCCCTCCACCCGTCGTCCCTCCCGTTGCCGCCGCGCCTCCGCTTCCGCCGGCACCTCCCAATCCACCGCTTCCGATGCTTCCGCCAGTGCCCACTGTTCCGTCGTTGCGGTCAGCGCGTATACCCGCGTCAGCAACATCTCGCACGGAGCCGTCGCTGATGGATCCAGCGTCCGTGCGCGGCCCGGCGTCCGACTGCCCGATCCAGCCGGGGTCGTACGTTGCCCCGCTCGAAACTTGGACCATGGTGATGCGCACTTTCGTGGGCGTCGTCAGATCTTTCTTCTCGGGAAAATTCGTGATGTGACCGGAGCCGCTGTCATTGATGGTGTAAACGAGATCGACCTGCTTGATGCCTTTGTCCCATTGGATCGTGGCGTTGTTCCAAAACGTCGTCATGGCGACGTCGCGTTCGTAGACGCCCGTCTTCGTGTAGTAGTCGGTGTAAGGGCAGCCGTAGTCGCCCATGTTGGCGACGTAACAAAGCGCCCAACCGGCAGTCTGATCGCCGGGAGGCTTCTCCAGCACTTCGGCGCGAATATGAACTTTGCCGTCGCGGTAATTGATGGGGCTCATCCAATTGACGGGGCGCCCTTTGTTGAGCCAGTTACCCTCGTTCACGTAGTAATGCGATTTCGACGGCGTGGCGTTCGTCGCGTCGTCCCACGTGTACGTGAACGTCGCGTCGAACAAGACGAACTGGTCGGCCCGCGCGGCGTTCGGCAGCAAGAGCAGGAGGGCGCCCGCTGCGACGCTCGTTCGACTAGCGCGAGAAGTGACAGTTACGAGAAAACGGGCGAGGGCGGATTTCAAATGCGGCGACCTCTTGCGCGTCATGCTGTGACATCCTTCCGAAGCGGCTGCTCGAATGAAAAGGACCTTGGCACGGTGGAGGGGTTTACCCTTCAATGGACAAAGCCAAGGACAACCTTCTTTCTTTTCCCGTATTGGCTCACGACAGCGCACATCGTGCGGCGGCGTGGGTGGGCCGCATGAATCGTCAGCGCGCTGTGCGTTCAGGCTTGCAATTGGACGAATACCGGGCGGGTCCTTGACGATGCAGCCGTTTCTCGACAGCATGATGGAGTAGGTGCTTAGCGGGACGGCGCGTGCGCGTAGCGGGGGTCTTAACCCCAGCGAGATCGGAATCATGCGCAGACTCGTTTTTCTGTCCGCCGTCGTGGGGTCACTCGCGTGCGCTATCTACGACGAGTCGCCTTCCACGCCGCCTTCCGGGCAAGGCGGGTCGAGCGGGGCGGGGATCACCACCGGCTCGGCAGCCGGTTCCGGTCCCTCCGTTTTCAGCGGAGGCGCGTCTGGCGCCGGCGGTCGCGGTGGCAGCACCGGTGCGACAGGTGGCGCGGGCGGTGCGGATCCCGATGGCGGCGAGAGCGGATCAACGGGCTCCGGCGGTACGACGGGCTCCGGCGGTACGACCGCGTCCGGAGGCGCGGCTGGCTCCGGAAGCGCGACGGGCTCGGGTGGTGCGACGGGGTCCGGCGGTGCGATCGGAGCGGGCGGCACGGCGAGTTCCGGCGGCGCGGCTGGGTCCGGCGGTGCGACGGGGTCCGGCGGCGCGACGGGGTCCGGCGGTGCGATCGGTTCGGGCGGCGCAGCCGGATCGGGCGGCGCGGCGATTGCGGACGCCAAGGTGAACGACGGGATGATCGGCACGGGCGGCACAGGAGCGACGGACGTCAGCAAGGAGACTGAAAGTGGAACCGGCGGAACCGGCGCAAGCGACGCGAGCGCAGACGGCCGTGGGGATGGCGGCGGCGCGGGCGGCGCGGGCGGCGCCGGCGGTGCGGGCGGTGCGGGCGGCGCGCGCGACGGGGGAATCGATCCCACCGGCGTCGCCGCAATCAGGATCGTCGCCACCCACAGCAACAAATGCATGGGCGTCGACGCCGACGGTACCGCCGACGGAACCAAGATCTACCAAGTCACGTGCACGGCCGCGGCGGGACAGATCTTCCGATTCGAATCGCTCGGCGCGACTTACCGCATCATCAATCAGAACAGTGGTAAGTGCGTCTCAGCAAGCGGTACGGGCAATAGCGCCAAGCTCGACATTCGTCCGTGCAATGGCGGGGCGACGCAATCGTATACGCTGCAGGCGCAAGGCACGAACTACAACATCGTCAATTCAGGCGCCGGCAACTGCGTCGAGGTCGCTGCCCAGAGCACGGCCGATGGCGCCGCGTACCAGTTCTATACGTGTAACGGCGGCACCCATCAGGTGTTCCGCTTCGAATTGCCGTAGCTCGTCGTCGCCGGTTCGCGGATTGGCGATACTCCGCTCGTAGCTCGCCCTGTAGCGTTCGCCGAAGCGAAGTGTCGCGCTGGGGGAATCAAATCGGCCTATGCGGTGAGTGCCAATCAAACGACGCCGGCGTATCGTCGCCGCCATCGACGAAATCGGCGGTAAACCACCGGCGGCGTAACGCTCGGTGATGACCGACGAGGTGTCGCGATGCGCGAGGATCAGCAAGGGATCGCACGGCGGTGCATGCTCCGACAACCTCGGCTGGCGGTGTATCGGTGGGCCGTCGTCTCGGGAGCTCTGATGGGCATGTCGAACGCATGCAGCTCCTATGAGGAGCTCGGTCCGACAGAAACTACGTCCACGACTGGCGCGGGAGGGCAGAGCGGGGTCGGAGGAAGCCATGCAGGAGGCGGTCCCAATCCGCCGGCGAGCGGAGGCAGTGCGGGCCTCGGGACCGGAGCTGCCAGCGGCAAGGATGGATCAGGAGGTTCTACGACGGGAGGCGTTGCCGGCATGGGCGGCGCTCGGGTCGACAGCGGCGTTGGAATCGGAGACGCAAGTAACGACATTGGTCCCGGCACCGAAGGCGGGCGCAGCGACGCCGGTTCTGACACGGAAGGCGACAGCACCGAGGGCGGCCCCGGCGCGCGCGACGCCCTCTTCGATGGCGACTCGGATGCCATCGCTCCCGATGCTTCGCCGCCGGCAGGCTGTGGCATGACCGTCGCGACCGTCACAGACTACGGCGCGTACGGCCCTTTCGTGCCGATGACCGTGAACAGCACGGGCCCGGACGGGCAATACACGATGTTCCGGCCGCAAAACCTAGGCGAGAACGGTTTCAAGCATCCGCCCGTCACGTGGGGTAACGGCATCACCACGACACCTGCGCTCTACCCCGCGCTGCTCAGTACCATCGCGTCTCACGGGTTCGTCATCATCGCCAGCAACAGCGCCACCGTAAACGCACAACTCATGACCTCCGGGCTCGACTGGCTGATTGCCCAGAACACCGCTTCCGGAGATCTTCAGGGCAAGTTGGATCCGAGCTGCGCCGTCTCGATCGGGTACTCCCTCGGCGGCGGCGCGGCGGTGGACACAGGCAAGCACGCCAGCGTGGTCACCACCGTTTCGTTTCACGGTTTGCAGGGGACTGCCGAATTGCTGCATGGGCCTCTGTTGCTGTTTACCGGCACGGCGGATAACTTCGTCTCAGCAGCCCAATACGTCACACCGACGTTCAACCGGTCGACGGTGCAAACCTTTTACGGAACGCTGACGGGCGCCGATCATTTGCGGCCTCTCGGCGATGCCGGCGACGAGCGTGCTCCAGCCGTGGCGTGGCTTCGGCTCTGGGCCTATGGCGACAAGGACGCGCGCAAGTTCTTTTATGGAGACGACTGCACGCTCTGCAAAACACCGTGGACGGGCCCGCAACGAAAGAATTGGCGCTGAGCCCAAGACACCCGTCTCGCGGCGGCGAGGGACCCCGTCCGCGCGGCGAGTGCTAAACTCGGCGGTGTGGTCGCTTCCGAAACCGCGAACGGTGGCCCTTCTTACTCCGCCGCACTTGTACGCGCGTTCGTGGGGTTCTTGCCTAGAACCGCTCCCTTCGATGCTCCATTGCCGGCGCTCGACCCTGACGACCGCGTGCCGATACCCTTCGCTCACCGGATGCTCAGCGCGATCGTCGAAGAGACAGGAGACCTCGATCTCGGGCTCAAGGTCGGCAGGACCATGTCCGCGGGTGACGCCGGGGTGGCCGACTACGCCATTCGCTCGGCGGCCACCGTTCACGACGCGATCCAGGTAGCAGCTCGCTACATACGTCTCGTGAACAATGGACTGGAGCTGCGCTTGCACCAGGAGGGCGGCCGCGCGCTGCTGCAGTGGCACAGCATGGTCGTCATGCCGAGAGCGGCCGAGGATTTTCTCATGTCTGCCATTTACACGAGTCACATGAGAATGCTTCTTGGCGACGCGACCGACCTCGAGTGCTCGTTCACTTACCCCGAGCCGAGCACGTCGGTCGAACATGATCGAACGTTCGGCGCGGCGAAGCTCCGCTTCGAGGCTCCGTTTGCAGGGTACGCGTTTGACTGTGCGCATTTGCAGAAAGCAGTCGTAGACGCGGATGCCAAGCTTCATTCCGTATTGCGCCGGCACGCGGAAGCGCTGCTCGGAGATCTCCCCGCCTCGCCATCGTTCACGGATCTCGTGCGCCGACATCTTTCGAGCGACCTGCCTCACGGTCGCCCCACGGCCACCAAACTGGCTCAGCAGCTACACATGAGCGCGCGCACGCTCGAGCGCCGCTTGGAATGCGAAGAAACGACGTTCGGCGCCGTGCTCGACGATCTGCGGCGCGGTCGCGCGCTGGACCATCTCGCGCGCCGCGACATCGGCATTTCCGAAATCGCGTTCCTCCTCGGCTTTGCTCAGGTGGGAGCGTTTCACCGCGCATTCAAGCGATGGACGGGCACGACGCCACTCGAATACCGCCGTCACCGCTCGCTTCTGGCCAAGCTCCCGCGTTGAGACATGACGGCCGACGACCCGCGGGCTAGACCGCTGGACTACGGCGGCTGATCGGTACTCGGCTTTCGCCAGAGATTCACGTTGCCCTCGTGCGCATATTGATCGATTGCCAGAAGCTCGTCCGTACTGAACTCGAGCTGTTTCAACGCGGCCACATTCTCGCGAATCTGCGCCGCGCTGCTGGCCCCGATGAGCGCCGAGGTCACGCGGCCATCGCGTAGCACCCAGGCAAGCGCCATCTGGGCCAAGCTTTGCCCGCGCGCTTTTGCAATGGCATCGAGCGCCCGCACGCGCTCGAGATTCTCGCGGTTCAGGTGCTCGCGCGACAGGCTTGCTCCCCCAGGGCGGTTCACGCGCGCGTCCTCGGGAATGCCGTTCAAGTACTTGGTCGTGAGAAGGCCTTGGGCCAGCGGCGAGAACGCGATGCAGCCCATCCCCTCCGCCTGCAGGGTGTCGAGCAGTCCGCCCTCGATCCAGCGATTGAACATGCTGTACGAGGGCTGGTGAATCAAACATCGGACCTTGAGCGACCGGAGAAGGTTCGCCGCTTCCCTCGTCTTCTCGGGCGAGTACGACGAGATGCCCACGTAGAGAGCCTTGCCCTGCTGCAAGGCGCTAGCTAGTGCTCCCATGGTCTCTTCGAGCGGGCAGTCGGGGTCGAAACGGTGTGAGTAGAAGATATCGACGTAGTCGAGCCCCATGCGCGAAAGACTCTGATCCAGGCTCGCCAACAAGTGTTTGCGCGAACCGCCGCCCATGCCGTAGGGGCCCGGCCACATGTCCCAGCCGGCCTTGGTGGAAATCACGAGCTCATCGCGGTGGGCTGCCAGGTCGCTGCGCAGCAGCCGCCCGAAGTTCGATTCGGCGATGCCGTAGGGCGGCCCGTAGTTGTTCGCCAAGTCGAAATGCGTGATCCCGAGATCGAACGCCGTGCGCAGCATCACTTGCTGAGACGCGAGCGGCGTGGCCGCGCCGAAATTGTGCCAAAGGCCGAGGGAGAGAAGCGGGAGCTTGAGACCGCTCGCACCAACCGGGCGGTACACCATGCTCTCATAACGGTCATGCGCGGCGACGTAGTTCATGGTTCGCGGCGATTCAAACATCGCGTTCTTCGTACGTCGAGCCCTTCCTGCTCCGCCAGGCGAGTCTTGGCCTCAGCAGGGACCGCAGGCGAATCGGGCGCCCCCGCAATCGTGGGCGGGAACCGGAGGTGCTCCCGGCGAAGCGCAGGTTACATCGCAGACTCCGGCGCGTTCGCAAGTAACCCAGCCGTCCGTCAACGTGACGCGGCAACTCGAGACGTCGCTGCAGATCACGCGGCATCCGTGCCGACAATCGACTTCGCACGCGCTGGCGCGACTGCAATTGACGGCGCAATCATCGCCGCATCCCAGCGTGCAGCTCGAGGTGTCATGGCAGGTGAAGGCGCAGTGATCGACACACTGGCCGCCGCAACTCGAGGAGCGTGCGCAATCGACGCGGCAACCAGGCTCTTGGCAGGAGAAATCGCAGAAGTCGAGATCGCGGCAAACGCACGTCGAAACCGCGCAATCGTCGTTCCACCCGCTGCGCTCGTTGCATGTCGGCAAGAGCAGAAGCGGGACCGCCAAGAAGGCAAGCGAAATCCGGGGCCACATCCGCCAACGATAGTGGCAAGAAGGTCAGGTGGGAACTCCCGCGGCTATTTGGTCGGAGACGCGCCTATTGGACACCTGCGGCGGCCCGCAGAAAGGCGGGAGCCTCGCCGCCGCCGTGCACGGCAAGGCACGCTCCGCTCACGTAGCGCGCGAGCGGAGACGCCAAATAGAGGCAAGCATTGGCCACGTCCTCGGGCTCCCCCATACGGCCGAGCGGAACGGTCGCCGCCACCCTGGCCATCGCGCCTTCGTCGCCGTAGTGAAGGTGCGCCTTCTCGGTCCGCATGATGCCCGCGACGACGGCATTGACGCGCACCTTGGGAGCCCATTCGACGGCGAGCGATTGGGTTAGGCTGATGAGCCCCGCTTTGGCTGCGCCGTAGGCAGCGGTTCCGGGAGAAGGGCGGGTCGCGCTGACACTGGCGATGTTGACGATAGATCCGCCATTGTCCTGCTTTTGCATCACCGTATTGACGCGCTGGGCGAAGATGAGTGGCGCCACCAGGTTGAGCTGGATGATCGACGCCGAAAAACGCGGCGAAACCGTAGCGGCATCGGCGGGAGGGCTCCCGCCTGCGTTGTTGACGAGGACGTCGACCCTTCCCAAACGCTCGAGCGTTTGCGAGACCACGGCGTCCACCTGATCGGGCTCGCGCACGTCGGCGGCGACGAAGAATGCGACGCGTTCACCGCTCGCGATGGGCGCGGGGGGCGGGTGACGGGCACAGATCACGACGTCGGCCCCTTCCGCCAAGAAGCGCACCGCGATGCCGCGGCCGATCCCCTGGCTTCCCCCGGTGACGATCACGACTTTGCCGGACATATCGAGTTGCATGGCGGACCTCCTCGGGGATGCGCTCGGCGCGCTCGGGCATCCCTGGACAGCGGGGATGAAACATGTTCTACTTTGTCCGCGCCCGCGGTTCAATCCGCCTCGATTGCCGCTCGAGTGGCGTCATTGTATCGGACTGCCCCATGCCCATCAGCCATGCGATCGACTCCGGCATCGCCGAGGTCGTCATGAACAACCCGCCCGTCAACGCGCTCGACGTGGCGGGATGGCACGAGCTCGCCTCGCTGCTGCGCAAGCTCGGAGAGGACCCTGCCGTTCGCGTCGTCATCCTCCGTGCCGAAGGGCGCGGATTCAACGCCGGTGTCGACATCAAAGAGATGCAGCGGACCTCCGGATTCGAGGCGCTCATCGGGGCCAATCGCGGCTGCGCCGCCGCGTTCGCGGCGGTGTACGAATGCGAAGTGCCCGTCATCGCCGCGGTGCACGGCTATTGTTTGGGAGGGGGCATTGGGTTGGTCGGCAATGCCGACATCGTCATTGCGTCGACCGATGCCACCTTCGCCCTACCCGAGGTCGACCGCGGCGCGCTCGGAGCCGCAACGCACCTCGCCCGCCTCGTGCCGCATCACAAGATGCGAGCCATGGTCTATACCTGCGCTCCCGCCACCGCCGCCGAGCTCTTCGCTTACGGGTCGGTGCTGCGCGTCGTGCCCGTGGCCGAGCTGCGCCCCGCAGCGCGCCAAGTCGCCGCCGACATCGCCAAGAAGAGTCCCACCGTGATCCGCGCCGCCAAACAATCGCTCAACGGTATCGATCCCATCGACGTCAAGCGAAGCTACCGCTACGAGCAAGGCTTCACCTTCGAGCTCAACCTGGCGGGCGTGGCCGACGAAGCGCGGGACGCGTTCGTCAGCAAGAAGGACCCCAAGTTTTCGCGGTGAGGAGCGCCATGCCCGACAAGCGGATGACCGTCGACGACGTCGTAGCCGAGCTTCGGGACGGGATGACGATCGGTATCGGTGGTTGGGGGTCGCGCCGCAAGCCCATGCTCCTCGTGCGTGCCATCGCGCGATCGGCGCTGAAAGAGCTCACGCTCGTGTCCTACGGGGGCCCCGACGTCGGTCTGCTCTGCGCAACCGGCAAGGTGAAGAAAATCGTCTGCGGGTTCGTGTCGCTCGATTCGATCCCGCTCGAACCCCATTTTCGTGCGGCGCGGCAACGAGGGACGGTGGAAGTGGTCGACCTCGACGAGGGGATGCTGCAGTGGGGCCTTTACGCGGCTGCCCTGCGCTTGCCGTTTTTGCCGACGCGGTCCGGTCTCGGCTCGGACGTGATGAAGCTGGTGCCCGAATTGCGCACCGTGAAATCGCCTTACGACGACGGTGAGGAGCTCATGGCGATGCCGGCCATCGCCCTCGACGTCGCGCTCATTCACATGAACCGCGCCGACCCGCGCGGCAACGGTCAATTCCTCGGCCCCGATCTCTATTTCGACGATCTCTTCTGCATGGCGGCCAAGCGTCGCTTCATGTCGGCGGAGCGCGTGATCCCCACTGAACGGCTCCTCGACGAAGGCACCGTTCATACGTTGCGTATATCGCGCATGATGGTGGACGGCGTCATCGAAGCGCCCGGCGGCGCGCGGTTTACCTCGTGTGAACCGGATTACGAGCGCGACGAAGCCTTGCAGCGGGAGTACGCGGCGAGCGCCGCCAGTCCCGAAGCCTGGAACGCGTTCCAGGCCCAATACCTGGGGGCATCGTCATGATCGACTATTCGCTGGACGAGCTCTGCGCCGTGGCATGCGCCGAAGCCTGGCGCGATGACGGGGAGATTTTGGCGAGCCCCATCGGGGTCATCCCCTCCATCGGCGCGCGCCTCGCCAAAGAGACGTTTGCGCCCGATCTTCTGCTCACCGACGGCATCGCCAGCCTCGTCGCCAATACATTGCCCCTCGGGGCCGCGTCCCCGGCCAAGGTCGTCGAAGGGTACGCACCGTATCGCACCATCTTCGATATCGTGTGGTCGGGCCGCCGGCACGTCATGATGGGGGCGTCGCAGATCGACCGGTTCGGCAATCAAAACATCGCCTTCATTGGTGACCCTCGCCGACCAAAGGCGCAGCTCTTGGGCATGCGCGGAGCTCCTGGCAACACCATCAACCATCCGACCAGCTACTTCATCCCCAATCACTCCGTTCGATCCTTCGTGGCCAAAGTCGACGCCGTATCGGGCGTCGGGTACGACCGCGCCGCCGCGCTCGGCGCACGGGCATCGCGCTATCACCATCTGCGGCGGGTCATCAGCAACAAGGGCGTGTTCGACTTCGAAACGCCGGACCACGCGATGCGCCTTCGCTCGGTGCATCCCGGCGTGGCGGTCGAGGAGATCGTCGCCGCCACGGGCTTCGCGCTGGTCATCCCACCCGATTGTCCACCCACGCGCGCTCCTACCGCGGAAGAACTGCGCCTTTTGCGCGAGGTGATTGACCCGACAGGGCTCGGGAAAAAAGAGCTCGGCGCGTGAAAGAAGCGCTACACACACGCATTTGCGACCTGTTCGGCATCGAATATCCGATCATACAGACGGGGATGGGATGGGTGGCCGGGCCTCGGCTTACCGCTGCCACGAGCAATGCGGGGGGGCTCGGCATTCTGGCTTCCGCCACCATGACGCTCGAAGAGATCAAGAGTGCCGTGCGGAAGGTGCAAGAACGCACCGACCAACCTTTCGGCGTCAATTTGCGCACCGATCAAGGCGACATCGACGAGCGCATCGACTTCTTGATTGCGGCCCGCGTCAAAGTGGCAAGCTTCGCTCAGGCGCCCGATCGCGAGATGATCAAGAAGCTGAAAGGAGCCGGCATCTTGACGATGCCGACCGTTGGCGCACGCCGGCACGCCGAAAAAGTCGCCGAGTGGGGCGTCGATGCCGTCATCGCGCAGGGGCACGAAGGCGGGGGGCACACCGGCGCCGTGCCGACCTCGCTCCTCTTGCCGCAAGTGGTGGGCGCGGTGGACATTCCCGTACTCGGCGCGGGCGGGTTTTTCGACGGGCGAGGTCTCGTCGCGGCGCTCGCTTATGGCGCCAGCGGTATCGCCATGGGCACACGCTTCTTACTCACCAAGGAGAGTACCGTCCCCGACGCGGTCAAGAAGATCTATCTCGACACGCAAGTCACGGGCACGGTCGTCACCCGCACCATCGACGGCCACCCGCAGCGGGTCATTCGCACCGCCTTCGTCGACGCGCTCGAGAAATCGAGTCGGCTCTTCGCGCTTTTACGTGCTGTGCGGCACGCCTGGGCTTTTCGCCGACTGACCGGCACGTCGATTTTCGCCCTCCTCAAGGAAGGTTGGGCCATGAAGAAGAAGCAAGAGCTCACGCTCGCTCAAATGGCCATGGCCGCCAACGCACCGATGCTGACACGCGCCTCGATGGTCGAGGGGAGGCCAGAGGTCGGCATCCTTCCCACTGGCCAAAACGTGGGCCTCATCGACGAGCTCCCGTCCGTCGCCGAGCTCGTCGATCGCATCATGGGCGAAGCCGACGCGGTGCTCGGCCGCCTCGGCGTCACTTCTTGAAGGGTATCGTCTGACGAGAGAACGCTTCACCATGGACCTCGACTACTCACCCAGCGAACAAGCCTTCCGCCGCGAAGCGCGCGCGTGGCTCCAGGCCAACGTACCGAAAAACCCACTCCCCTCCGGGGACACCGCGGAAGGGTTTGCCCTCCATCGGAAGTGGGAGAAGAAACTCTACGACGCTCGTTGGGCAGTCGTCTCTTGGCCGGAGAGGTACGGTGGCCGTGAAGCCACGTTGATGGAGTGGCTGATCTTCGAGGAAGAGTACTACCGCGCGGGCGGCCCGCAGCGCATCGCGCAAAACGGAATCTTCCTTCTCGCGCCGACGCTCTTCGAATTCGGTACCGACGAGCAGAAGGATCGCATTTTGCCGCGCATGGCGTCGGGCGAGGACCTGTGGGCGCAAGGGTGGTCCGAGCCCAATGCGGGCAGCGATCTCGCCGGTATCAAGAGCACCGCGACCCGCGACGATGCGCGCGGCGGCTTTCGCCTCAACGGGCAGAAGACGTGGTGCACGCGCGGCGCGTTTTGCGACTTCATGTTTGGCCTTTTTCGCAGCGACCCCGCCGCGGAACGGCACCGCGGAATGACGTATTTTCTCGTGTCCCTCAGCGCACCGGGAATCACGGTGCGCCCGGTGGGCCGCCTCGACGGAGATGCGGGATTCGCTGAAGTCTTTTTGGAGGACGTCTTCGTCCCCGACCGCGACGTGCTCGGCGCGGTGCACGACGGATGGAACGTGGCGATGGCGACGACCAGCTCGGAGCGCGGTCTCACCCTGCGTAGCCCGGGCCGATTTTTGGCGGCGGCGGCCCGCTTGGTCGAGCTCTATTGCCAAGCGAAAGACCACGCCGACCCTGTTTTGCGCGATCACGTGGTCAAAGCGTGGATGGATGCCGAGGCGTACCAGCTTTATACGTTGCAAACCGTGACCCGCGTCATGGAGGGCGGCGCGATCGGCGCCGAGTCGAGCATCAACAAGATCTTCTGGTCGGAGATGGACGTCCGCACCCACGAGACCGCGCTGGCACTGCTCGGCGAGAGGGCCGAGCTCGACGGGGGAACGTCAGCCGAGGCGGGAGGCGCGTGGATGAAGGGGTACCAATTTGCGCTGGCCGGCCCGATCTATGCCGGCACCAACGAGATCCAACGCAACGTCATCGCCGAGCGCGTGCTCGGCTTGCCGCGCAGATAGGAGACCTCGCGTGCGTTTCGCCTTCAGCGACGACCAGAAGCTCTTTCGAGACACGGTGCGTGCGCTCCTCGAAAAGGAGTGCACGGCGGACGTCGTGCGCCGAGCCTGGGCGGCGGACACCGATGGGCGCTCGCCTGCGCTGTGGAACCATTTGGCCGAGCTCGGCGTGGTGGGGCTCGCCGTCCCCGAGGCGCATGGCGGTCTCGGGCTTTCCGAGATCGACTTCGTCTTGTTGCTCGAAGAGAGCGGACGCGCGGCCCTGGCGGAACCGATCGTGGAGACGGGCGTGGTGGGCGCGCCGCTCATTGCGGAAAGTGCGAACGACGAGCTCTGCGCCGCCTGGCTCCCTCGCGTCGCGGCGGGACAAGCGCGGCTCGCAGTGGGGCTCGAGCACGCCACATTCGTGACCGATGCCCATATGGCCGATCTGCTCTTGCTCCAGCACGGGGACGAGCTGCATGCCTTACCGCGCGAAGGCGTGAAGCTCGCGGCCGAAGATTCGGTCGACGGTGCGCGCCGCCTTTTCCGCGTCGCGTGGTCTCCTTCACCGGCCACGCGCGTGGCCGCCGGCCCTGCCGCACGCGCCGCGCTCGGGCGGGCGTTCGATCGCGGTGCGCTCGGCGTATCGGCCATGCTCCTCGGCTTGGCGCGCCATCTCATCGACACGACGGTCGAGTACGTCAAAGTTCGTAAACAGTTCGGTAGCGCGATCGGGAGCTTCCAAGCGGTCAAGCACCATCTCGCGGACGCGCTGGTGAAGCTGGAGTTCGCGCGACCGGTGGTTTATCGCGCGGCCTATTCGATGTCGCGCGCTCCGGAGGCGGGCCCCCTGCACGTCTCCATGGCCAAGGCGTATGCGTCGGATGCCGCGCTCTTGGCGGCGCGCGCTGCGCTGCAATGTCACGGCGCGATCGGCTATTCGTACGAGCATGATTTGCACCTATGGATGAAGCGCGTTTGGGCCCTTGCCGCGGCGTGGGGCGACGCATCGTGGCACCGCGCGCGTGTCGGCAATCTCGTGCTCGGGTCATGAACGTGCGGCGCTCTTCCCCCCTTTGCCTCGCCCACCTGCCGGTCGCGGTTTTCATTGCCATCGCGGCGACCACGGGTTGCGCCGAAGATTCCATCGTACCGGGCGGGTCGCAGCCGATGGACGGAGGGAGCCGCGACGCCAGTTCCGCGGACGGCGGGGCCAGCGACGTCGTCACTGGTTTTGACGTCGGCAGGGACATCCCGACCTTGGATGCCGCCGGAACCGATGTTTTCGATGCGCCGGGCGTCGACGTGGACGCCGCCGATGTATCGCTCGACATGCCGACCGACAGCGACGTTTCCATGGACGCGCCCGCGCGTGACGGGTCCGCCGTTCCCGATGCTGGAGGAGCGCTCGACGTGCAACAGGACCCTATGGACCCGCCGCTCGACCCGCCGAAGCTCACGACGCACCGCCTGACGACGCGCGGCGACGTCCTCATCGACGAGCTGGGACGCGCCGTGATTCTGCGCGGCGTGAACGTGGGCGGGCGTAGCAAAATGCCTCCCTTTCTTCCCTTTGAATTCGCAGATGCCGGAGAGATTCCCGCCCAAGCCGACAAGCTCATGTCCTCTGTGCGCGCGCTCGGCTCCAATGCCGTTCGTTTGACGTTCTCGTGGGAGGCACTGGAAGGGGTGCGCGGCACGTTCGATGCGGAGTACCTGCGCCGTTACGGCCTGCTTCTCGACGCCGCGCAAAAAGCCGATCTCCACGTCATCGTCGATGTCCACCAAGACGTCTTTCACGCCGCCTTCTGCGGCGATGGTTTCCCCGAATGGGCGCTGGGGGACATCGTTCACGGGGCGCCGCACTACGACTGCGTATTCCCCTTTTGGTCGCTGCCTTACTTCGATGCGGCCAGCACCGTAAGCCAAGCCTTCGATCGTTTTTGGACCAACAAAGACGGCCTTTTCGATGCCTTCGAGGCCATGTGGCGACACGTCGCTCGTGAGATCGGGCGCCATCCCGCCGTGGCAGCGTTCGAAATCATCAACGAACCGGGAGCCGGCTCGACGGCCCTCGACGTCATGGGGCACACGATACTTCCCCCGCTGTACGATCGCATCGCGGCGGCTATCGAGGTGGAAGCGGGGGCGGCCGCCATCGTATGCGACGAGCCAGTATCGTCGACGGCCGACATCCAATACCTGGCCCGACCTAGCCACGCGCGCTTCGTGTATGGACCGCATTACTACGACGGTGCAACCACGCTGGGGATCGGCCCCCTTGACGCCAATCGCATTCGCACCGCCGTCACCGCTCTCCTCGCGCGCACCGGGGGATGGAATGCTCCGACCATCGTCGGTGAATTCGGCGCCCCCAACTCGGTGACGTTCAAAGGCGACTACCTGGCCGCCATCTTCGACGCGCTCGACACCGGCCGTGCGTCGGGGCTTCTTTGGGACGTCGCTCTGTCGAACCAAAAATGGAACAGCGAAGACTTCGGACCGCTGCTCGCAGACGGCACCGAAACAGCCTGGGCTGGCATCCTCGATCGCCCTGCGCCCCGCGCCATCGATGGGACCATCACGTCATTCGCGTGGGACACCGCGGCCAAGCAATTCAGCCTCGCGGTGAGCAGCGCGGGCGATGCAGTCTCGCAGATCTATCTTCCCGTCCGTCACCTCGGCATGAGCCCGGACATCGCCGTGACCGGCGCCCGTTTTCGCTGGCTACCCGCGTCGGGCCAGCTGCTCGTGGCCGCTCCGCGCGGCGCATCCTGGACGGTACTCGTTAAGGCGAGGTAAGGGCGGTGCGTCCCGGTTTGCGGAAAGAGAATTTTACAGGGAGGCGGGGAGGCGGGGAGAGAGAGGAAAGATCTTGGGTGGGAGCGGCGGATCGCTCATTGCGGCGTCGCGCTGCGCCGTCCGCGCCGCACCGTGCTGTGCCGTGTTCGCGGGTGCATCGATAGGCAAGTGGAATGAACAAAATCTCCCCGCCTCCCTGTGAATTCTCTTCATCGCTCAAGCGACGAAGATCGCAGCTAGACGAGCATCTGACTGACGAGGCCCTTTTCCAGCGAGGGGTCGCCGAAGTCGTCGAGCGGCGCGCCGGCGGCATTCTTGCAGCCGACCGCGGCTCCAATCGTGTTCAAAAACTTGTTGTTGGTGACGTACTTGTTGCTGGCGACCGCCGCTGCCTCGACGTATTGGCCCGTCTTGAGGTAGCCGCCCGCGCTCCCGGCGCACACGTACGGGAGATTGTTGCTGCCGTGCGGAGGTCCGGTGGAAAGGTCGTTGAGCCAGATGGCGACGCCCTGGTCGAGAAGCGACCCCGTCGGCGTCGTGTACATCGTCAGCTTCTCCAGCAGGTACTTGAAGAAACCGGCAAACTTCATGTCGATGGCGTGATGCTTCATGTCGGCGTTGGGAATCGGATCGCCGCTCGAACCGTCGCTGGCGATGCGATGCGAGATGAAATGAAACCGCTCTTGCGTGACGCCGTCGATGACGTACTGCGTCTGGTCGTTGCCATTGCCGATTTGCAGCGTGGCCGCGTGCGTCTTCCCACACGAAATGGCCAGGGCAATGATATCGAGCTGCATCTTGACGATGGTCTCGATCATGGGGCCGTCGTCGACCTGCGCCGGGGGGACGGCGACGATCTCGTCGTAACGGGCCTTGGGCAGCTGGCACTGCATCTGCACTTCGAGGTCGCGAATGGCGTCGAAATGCAGCTTGAGGCGGTCTTTGTCGCTACTCGACAGCTGCGGCTTGCTCATGAGCGACTGCATCTCGACGCGCACCAGGTCGTTGACGCTCTTTCGCTGCAGGGCAAGCTTGGTCAAGGCATCCGTATTCGCGTCAGGTACGCCGAAGAGACGGCGGTAGGCGTTGGCCGGGTTGCCTTCCGCGGTGCGCCGGTCCTTGGCCCCGCGATAGGAGAGGATGTCGTCGAGATAGCCGGACTTGGGGCCGGCGTAGAGTGTAAGCGGCTCGCTGCCCGCGGGCTCGAGCTCGCGCACGATACGGTTGTCGATCGACTCGCCCATCGCGAGCGCCTTGTTCGAATTGGGGCCGTCGGGCTTGGCCGCGGTCAGGCACTGGAGCCCGCCATCGGCATGGCCGCAACCACTGGTCGAGAAGTTGTATTTGCAGCCCCTCACGAGGAGCAGCTTGTCGGCAAAATCGGCGAGCACGCTGACGGCGCGATCCGTTTCCGCCGCCATGCCGGCTTTGGTCAACGCGCCGAGGTTCGCCGGCCAAAAACGCTCGATCTCCGTGCCTTGCTTCTGGGCCACGCCGTTGCCTTCGCGCATGAAAATGGCGAAGCGCACTGGAGCTTGGGGAGACGCTTCGGCGTAACGGGGGCGCAGCCCTTCTAAAAGGGGCAACCCGACGAGTACGCCGCCGAGCCCGCGCAGGAAAAAGCGGCGATTGATGGAGACGATCACGGCGTGCCTCCCTCGGCCGCGCTGCGTGCGCGGAACGGAACGAGACCAGTCAAATTAACGAGCAGTTCACGCATGGGCATCCCGGTCTTGGACGTGGTGGCCAGCCGATCGACGGAGGCAGCCTCGAGGTCGACCGGGGCGCGTCCAAGCACGTACTCCATCCAGTTTTTGGCATAGCAGTCGTAAAATTGGCGACTCTGGGAGATGAGCTTGGCGAGCTCGATCGCGCCGTCGTAGGTGACGGTCTTGCCATCGATGTTGAAGGTCGCCGTGGCGTCGATGGGGAGCGCGTTGTCGATGTCGCGCCAGGCGCCGATGGCGTCGTAGTGCTCGAAGGCGAAACCCACCGGGTTGATGATCGTGTTGTGGCAACCGGCGCCGCAGGCTTTGGTGTGCTCGTCGATGCGCTGGCGATTCGATTGCCCGGCCATCTCAGCGGGCAGCGGCGGAACCATGTCGGGCGGCGGTTTTACTTCGTTGCAGAGCAAGTTGAAGTTGACCGCGACGCCGCGGTGAATCGGGTCGGACTGCGTGAGCCCGCCATTGGTCGCCAGGAACCCAACCTGCGTGAGAATGCCGGCGCGCTTGCCGGGCTCGAGATCGACGCGGGTCATGGTGGTGCCGTATTTGGGCGCGAGGCCATAGAACGGCGCCGTCTGATCGTTCACGAACGTGAATGATGCCGTCAGCACCTCGCCGATACCGGCTCCTTGCTTGACGAGAAGCTGGTCGAGAAAAAGGCGCGCCTCGTTCTGCAAAACGGGCGCCAGCGCGGGCGTGAAATTGGGGAACCGCTTGGGATCTTTCAGCACCGAACCGAAGCTTGCGACCTTGAGAAGCTGCTCGTGGAACGTTCGGATCGTGCCTTCGGCGAGCGCATGGGTCGCCATGCGACCGGCCCACTTGGTCACGCCGTCCGCGTTATCCAGCTCGCGCGCGTCGGCCGCCGCCAAGAGCTCGTCGGACGGCATCGTATTCCACAAGGTGTACGACAGACGCGTGGCTATCTCGTAGCTCGAGAGCCAGATGACATCGCCCTGTGCCTGCGTTGACGATTCGATGCGGTAGATGAAATGCGGCGATTGCAACATGGTCCGCACGACGATTTCGACGCCGCTCACCAAAGGGTCGCCGCCGAGCAGCGTCCCTCCCTGCTGGAAGATCTTGGCGTAGCTCGCCGTTTCGTCCGCCGTCAGAGGGCGGCGAAACGCGCGCTTGCCGAAAGCACTCACGAACGCTTGGGCCCGAGCCGGGTCCGCGCTGGGCAGCCCCGCCGGGAGGATGCGCGCCAATTTGACCGGGTCGTGCGTGACGGTCGCTGCGAGCTGCTCGGCGACTTCTTGGTAATCGGCAAACAGCGCGGTCGTGACTTTGCGATCCCTGCTCGAGGTATCGAAGCGCGTGACAGGGTCGGGAGCGAAGTTGGCCGAAAGGCCGCTCGGTTGATCGAGACGCAACAGATCGCGCGTCGTGTTCTCCCATTGAACGTGCGTGAGGCGGGGATAACGCGTTGACCAACCCACGCTGTTCGGCAGAGCGGTTCCGCCTTGGCCGCCCGCTCCCCCCGCGCCTGCTGCGCCGCCCGCCGCGCCCGTGCCGCCCGGGCCGGTACCACTCGTGGCACCTGCGCCACTTCCCCTTCCGGTCGCGGTGTCCGCCTCGCCAATGGTGCCGCCGCTGCAGGCGATGGCCCCGGCCGAAAGTACCAGCACCAGTGCCGTCCAAGCGGGCGGTGCCAAGCGAGGACACGCATCCCATCGGACGGTCGAGAAGACGCGTCGGCGCATGTTGTACCTTAGTCTTTCCATTCTGGGATGGTCAAGCGCACCATTTCTTACGTTGTCTCCTTAGCGAAATACCTTTATCGGCCCCGTTTTCGGGGCGGAGCCTTTTCGTTTACGCGTTGGTGCAAGGGCTCTTATCTATGTCGTTAAAGCGAACTTTCTGGCTCGAATTCGTCGCCGAAAATGTCTGAGCTCCCCGGTTTACGCGACGCGTCTTTTTAGTTCTTCCTTTCATTGAGAGGCGATGGAGACGTGTATTTTTCATTGCCCACTTTCGCAGACGAGTGCGGTAGAGTGCGCCCGCGAGCGACTAACACCGAGATGCTCTCGGCCGTCGCAAAGGCGATCGCGTCCATGCGACACGATCCAGTCGGAGGGACACACGAATGCGATCTTATCGATTCCGTATCGGATCACTGACAGCAGTCGGGGCGCTACTTATCGGACTACCTACTTGCTCATCCTCACAGGAGACATCGAATTCGAAGCCGGGTGAAACGCCTGCGCCCGCGCCGGTCGGCAATGCCGATGAGTCGGCCGCAAGCGCCGTGATCGCAGCAATGCCCGTCGGGCGCGTCGAGAGCCGCAACGAGCGCGGTTATGCGCGCACCGTCCTTGGCACCAACATTGGGGCCAAGCCCGCTTCGCCCATCAAGGCGACTTCGGAGACGGCGGCGCGACTCCATCTCGTTCGTAACGCCGGCCTGCTCGGCGCGAGCGAGGCATCCCTCCGCGAGGCCGTCCTGACCGGCACCCACGAAGTGGCCGGCGGGGGAACCATCGTCCAATTCGAACAGCGCGTACATGGCATCGAGGTTTTTCGCGCCCGTACCAGCGTCTTCGTCGATGCGGACAAGAATCTCGTGTCGATTTCCAACGGGCTCGCTCCCGCCTCGACCATGACGGGGTTGGGCAAAACCACGTCCTTCAAGCTCCCCGGCGAAGCAGCCGTTGCCAACGCCTACGCGGCGCGCGCGGGCGTCAAGCTCGGCGCCGACGCTGTGCACGACCTCGGACCGCAGGGCGACTTCCGCGGCTACGCCGTAACGACGCCGCGCGGCGCGCTCGGAATCGTGCACGCCTCGGCGAAACAAGTTTATTACCCGAGCGGCAGCCGCCTCGTGCCGGCGTACTACGTCGAGTTTCTCGCGCGGGCTCCCGGCTCCAGGCAAAACCAGGGGTGGGGCATGGTCGTGTCGTCCAAGGACGGCAGTACGCTCTACGAGACGTCGCTCACGCAAAATGAAACGTTCAACTATCGCGTGTGGGCTACGGCCGACAAAGTTCCGATGGATGGACCTATCGTCGACAAGACGCCTTACCCGGGGGGAATTCCGGACAAGCTGCCGCCGACCTTTGCCATGCCGGTGATGATCGCCATGGAAGGCTTCAACAAGAACAACATGGGCGTGGCCGATCCTTGGCTCGCCCCGACGGCGACGGTCACCTTCGGAAACAACGTCGAAGCGTACAGCGATCGCAATCAATACGTCGACGACGCCGGCGCCAACCGCAACGACGGGTACGACGAAGGCGGCACCGCCGTCGACGGCGGCTACGACTTCCGCGCCGATACCACGGCGGCGCTGACGTTCGATCGCATTTACAACACCGCGGCGGCTCCCAACGCGAGCGTCAACCAGATCAAAGCGGCGATCACGCAGATCTTCTACACGACCAACTGGCTGCACGATTATTGGTACGACTCGGGGTTCAACGAGGCCGCCAAAAACGCCCAGCGCGACAACTACACCCGCGGCGGCATCGGCGGCGACCCGCTCCACGCCGAGGCGCAAGACAGCGCCGAGAGCGGGCAGGGCAACAACGCCAACATGAGCACCTTCAGCGACGGCACGCCGCCGCGCATGCAGATGTACGTGTGGAACGGCTTGCCGGTTCGCACCCTCACCCCGACGGGCGCGGCGCTCACGTTCCCGGATGGGCTAGGCGCCTCGAGCTTCGGGCCGCAGACCTTCGACGTGAATCCCGCGATGGCGCCCGTCATCGCCAACGACGGCACGGCACCCAATACGGATGCATGCGAACCGCTCACCAACACCGTCGCCAACCGCATCGTCGTCATCGATCGCGGCACTTGCCCCTTTACGCAAAAGGTCATCAACGCGCAGACCGCCAATGCGGCCGGCGTGATTCTCGTCAACAACGCGCCGGGCAACACACCGCCAAGCCCCGGAGGCGCCGATCCCACCATCACCCTTCCCTTGCTCGGCGTGAGCATGGAAGACGGCACGCCGCTGAAAGCCGCCATCACCGGCGCAACGCTCACCCGCCTCCGCATGACGCGCGGCGCGGAGACGCAGCTCGACGGCACCATCGACAACACCGTCGTCGCTCACGAATGGGGGCACTACTTGCACCACCGGTTGGTCCTGTGCGGCTCGCAGTCCTGCGGCGGCATGAGCGAAGGCTGGGGTGACTTCTCCGCCCTCATGATGGCGATCCGAGAGGGCGACGCGTTCGGCACCGCCGTCTACCCGATGGCGCAATACGCGGCGGCGGGTCTTAGCCTGAATGCCGGCTACTTCGGCATTCGTCGGGCGCCGTACTCCGAGTCGCTCACCAAAAACCCGTTCACGTTCCGCCACATTCGTCAGGCGGAGATGATGCCGACGGGCGTGCCGCTCGCACCTGCGGGCGCCGACCCGAGCGAGGTCCACAACGTCGGCGAGATCTGGGCGCAGACGCTGCTCCAGGGCTATATCAAGCTCCTCGCGCTTGGCCCCACCTCGACCCCGGTCCGTACTTTCGCGGAAAGCAAACGGCGCATGGCCGACTACCTCGTGGCGGGCATGAAGGGCGCACCGCCCGAGCCGACGTTCGTCGAGCAGCGCGACGCGATCCTTCGCCCCATCTACACGGCAGGCAAGACCGACCCCGGCCGCATGGCGGATTTCGGCGCCCTGAGCAAAGGCTTTGCCGAGCGCGGTCTAGGTTCGGGAGCCATCGCACCGCCCGTCGAGTCGGTCAATCTCAACGAAGCGGTAGAGGACTTCAGCACCAAGGGTTGGCTCTTTTTCGACAGCTTCACCGTCGATGACAGCGGCTCGTCGTGCGACCACGACGGTGTCCTCGACGCCGGCGAAAAAGGCACGATCAAGATCAAGATCGCCAACCTCGGCTGGGAAACACTGACCGGGTCGACCGTCACGGTCAGTGCGCCGGCAATGGATCCGAACCTCACCTTCGACATGGGCGGTGTGGGCACCGTCGCCTCGCTCGAGCCTTACGGGACGGGAGAGGTCTCCATCGGCGTGACGGCGCGAGCGGCGACCCCGCAGCGCACGTTGGCCGCGCTCACATTCACGATGGCCAATGCCGGCGCCGTCAAGGCCAGCGTTGTCGAGCAGGTCTCGACGCTCATCAACTACGATGACAAGGCGGGCGCTTCATCGAGCGACGACGTCGAGAGCAACACGCCAGCCGTTTGGAAACCCGAAGAGGGTGAGCGTCCGCTTTCGGCGCGCGCGTGGGCACGCGACGGAGATGCCAAAAACCACTTCTGGCACGGCAACGACACGGGCGCGCCCTCCGACGAGATCCTCACCTCGCCCAGCCTGGTGGTGAGCTCGACCACGCCATTCGTGATGAACTTCACCCACCGCTACTCGTTCGAATTCGGCCCGGCTGACGGCCCTGACGATGTCTACTTCGACGGCGGCGTCATCGAAATCTCCGAGACCGATGGCGCTGCGGGGTCGTGGAAAGATGTCTCGACGTACATGGGCATCGATCCCGGATACACGCAACTCCTCTACCGGTCGACGCCACCGCCTGCGCCCGATGCGGGACCAGCCGATGCGGCGACTACCGAGGCCAATCCGCTTGCCGGCAGGCCGGCGTTCGCAGCTGAATCGCCCGGATTCCCGAACAGCTGGCTCACGACGTCGCTCGACTTCGGCACGCAGTTCGCTGGCAAGACCATCAAGGTGCGCTTCCGCATCGGCACCGACGAAGGCACGGGCGCGCCCGGTTGGGACATCGACAACGTCTCGTTCGGCGGTCCCCAGTTCAGCAGCCTCACCAACATGCCGTTCGGTGCCATCACCAACAACGCCGGAATTTGCTCGGACGGCGGCGCAACGGACGGCGGAACGACGGTCGACGCTGGTCGCGTCGATGCCGCTCCCGACAGCCGCGCCGACACTGCGCCGATGGTCGACGTCAACCGCGGCGACGTCACCACCGATGGCACGGTGGGCGATGGCGCTGTCACCGACGCGCCCAAGCCCGACGTCACCACACCGACGGACGCGGCGCGTGACACCGGCACGAACCCCACCACCACCACGGGTGGCGGCGGAACGACCGATGACGGCTGCGACTGCTCCGTACCCGGCGGCCGCGCCCCCCGAAACTCGGCAGCGCTGCTGAGCGCACTCGGAGCCCTGTCTCTGGTTTTGCGCCGTCGCCGTCGCATCACGCACTGAAACACGACCAGCAGTACCGAAGGGCGGCGCGTAAAGCGTCGCCCTTCTTCGTTTTAAAGCGGTACTTACGCGTAGAACTTACGGCCGGTAGCAGCCATTTCGCGCAGCAGCTTGGGCGGTGAAAATCGCGGTCCCCATCGCTTGGCCAAACGATCGGCGTCCTCGACGAATTCTTTGATGCCGCAATTGTCCATGAAGGTGCACGGTCCGCCGGTATAAGCGTGAAAACCGACGGCCATCACGACGCCGACATCCGCGTCGGCCGGCGACGTGATGATGCCTTCTTCGATGCAGCGCGCCGCCTCTACACATTGTGCAAAGAGATAACGCTTCTTCAGCTCTTCCGCGGCCGGTTGCGTCGCGCGCTTGGCGAGAAGTCCAGCGAGCGCCTCTTTGAGCCCGGGCCAAATTCGTTTCTTGCCGTCGGACATGTACTCATAGAATCCGGCGCGGCTCGGCGTGTTGGCACCTTCACGGCCGTGTCCGACGACGAGGCGCTCGACGAGCGCCTGCGCGGCGGTCGTGTGGCCATCGCTCGGCTCGCGGGCGCGCTCATTCTTCGCTTGGAGGGCAATCTTGTGCATCGTGGCGAGCCCGACTTGGTCGGAGATGGCGAGCGGCGGCATGGGCATCCCTGCCATCTTCGCGGCGTTCTCGATGAGCGCGGGCTCGACGCCTTCCGCGAGGAGCGTCATGCCCTCGCTGATGAAGGTGCCGAATACGCGGCTGGTATAGAAACCGGGACTGTCCCTGATGACGATGGCCGCCTTCTTGATTTTGAGGATGTAATCCCAGGCGGTGGCGAGCGTCTCTTGGCTCGTTTCTTGGCCCATGATCACCTCGACCATCTCCATTCGGTCGACGGGCGAGAAGAAGTGGAGTCCGATGAACGATGCGGGACGGCTCGTCGCCCGCGCCAGTTCGGTGATGGGAAGCCCGGACGTGTTGGAGGCGAGGATGGCGCGATCGGACAGCTTGGCATCGGCGGCTTTGGTGACCCCGGCCTTCACTTGGCGATCCTCGAAAACCGCCTCCACCACCACGTCGCATCCGTCGAGACGGTCGTAGCTCTCGGCCGGTTCGATGAGCGACAAGATTTTGTCGACGCGGTCGCGGGTCGTCCGCCCCTTTTCGAGCTGCTTCTCCAGCGCTTTTTGCACGGTGGCTTTGCCGCGCTCAGCGAGCGACAGCTCGCGGTCGACGAGCACGACGGAGATCCCCGCCTTGGCCGAAACGTGTGCGATCCCTTGCCCCATGAGTCCCGCGCCGATGACGCCCACCTTCTTCACGTCGCGATGCGGCACGTCCTTGGGACGCCGCGCCCCTTTGCGCGCCTCCTGCAAGCTGAAAAATAGCGTACGCAACATGCTGCGTGCGACGGGGCCTTTGAGCAACGTGATGACATAGCGCGCCTCGATTTTGCCGGCGCGATCCATGGGAAGCTTCATGCCTTCGTAGACGGCGCAGAGGATCGCCTTGGCATGTGGGAAATTGTCGAAGGTGTTGGCGTGCGTCATCGCGCTCGCGCCCATGAGGGTCTGCAGACCGAGCGAGCTATCGATGCCGCCTCCCGGCGGTGAATAGCGTTTGTCGTCCCACGGCTGAACGCCTTTGCCGCCGGCGAGTATCCATTTTTTCGCAGCGGGAAGGAGCTGATCGGCGGCCACGACTTCGTCGACCAAGCCCTGCTTTTTGGCTTGCTCCGGCTCGACTTGTCTTCCCTCCAGCATCGCGCCGAGCGCCGCTTGGATACCGATGAGTCGCGGCAGGCGCTGCGTGCCCCCCATGCCGGGCATGAGACCCAAACCCGCTTCGGGCAAACCAACTTTGGCGAAACGCTGATCGACCAAGATGCGGCGATGACATGCCAGCGCGATCTCGTATCCGCCGCCGAGAGCGATACCGTTCAGTGCCGCCACGATCGGCTTGCCGCAGGTCTCCATGCGACGGAGCTGATCGAGCACCTTCACCGTTTTTTGGAGGAAATCGGCGGGATCGAACGTCTTGGCGGCAAATCCCTGGATCTGCTCGAGGTCGCCGCCGGTCACGAATGTCCCTTGCTTGCCGGAGGTGAGCACGACGCCGCGCACGGACGCGTCGGCGACCGCCTTGGCGACCGCAGCATCGAGCTCGGCCAGCGCTGCTGCGTTGACGACGTTGGTCGCGCGATCGCGCTCGTTCCAGGTGAGGATGGCGACGCCGTCCTCGACGCTATAGTCGATGATGCTCATGGCCCGCTCACACGCGCTCGATGATGGTGGCCGTTCCCATGCCCGCGCCCACGCAAAGGGTGATGAGGGCGGTGCTCTTGTTGCGTCGTTCGAGCTCGTCGAGCACCGTGCCGAGCAACATGCCGCCGGTGGCACCGAGCGGATGCCCCATGGCGATCGCGCCGCCGTTGACGTTGATCTTGCGGGCGTCGATGCCCATCTCGTGCATGAAGAGGAGGCATACCGACGCGAACGCCTCGTTGATTTCAAAAAGGTCGATGTCCGACGTCTTCATCTTCGCGCGTTCGAGCGCTTTTTTGGAAGCGATGGAGGGACCCGTGAGCATGATGCACGGGTCCGATCCCACGGAGACCGACGTCACGACTTTGGCGCGCGGCTTCAATCCGAGCTTCTTGCCGGCCGCCTTGTTACCAAGGAGGACGGCCGACGCGCCGTCGACGATTCCCGAGCTGTTGCCCGCGTGATGCACGTGCTGGATCTTCTCGACTTCGGGATAGCGCTGCATCGCCACCGCATCGAACCCGAAGCTCTCGCCCATCTGTTGGAAAGCCGGGGCTAGGGTCGCGAGATCGGCGAGCGTGGTACCGGGGCGCATGTGCTCGTCGCGCTCGAGCAAAGTAATGCCGAGGATGTCTTTGACGGCCACCATCGACCGCTTGAAATAACCGCCTTCCCAGGCCGCCGCGGCGCGACGCTGGCTCTCCACCGCGAACGCGTCGACGTCTTCGCGGCAGTGACCGTAAATGGTGGCGATGAGATCGGCGCTGACGCCTTGGGGCACGAAAAAGGTCGGGAATGCCACGGAAGGGTCGCTGGCCCACGCGCCGCCCGCGGTTCCCATCGGGACGCGGCTCATGCTTTCGACCCCGCCGGCCACGATGATGTCGGCGTGCCCCGCCTTCACCTTAGCGGCCGCGATGTTCACGGCTTCGAGCCCCGAAGCGCAATAGCGGTTGATCTGAATCCCCGGCACGCTCTCGGCGTAGCCGGCGGCGAGGGCGGCCAAGCGACCGATGTTCGCGCCCTGTTCACCGGCCGGCTCGACGCAGCCGAGGATCACGTCTTCGATGAGGGCGCTGTCGAACGCGCCGCGCTCGGGGAGAGCGCGCAGCACCGTGCTCACCAATTGAATCGGCGTCACCTCGGCCAGCGCGCCGTCTTTGAGTCGCCCCTTCCCGCGCGGGGTACGCACGGCGTCGTAGACGTAACATTCCGCGCCGCGCGTAGATTTGGAGGCCGGCGCTCGGGAGGAGGAAGATCTCGACGCCGGCGTTTTGGACGGCGCTCTCGAAGAAACCTTCGCAGCGGGAGCTTTGGAGGTAGCGGCCATGGAGAGTGAAACCTGTTCTATATCGATGCCGTTCGGCGGGCAAGGCCCACGAAGGCACGTTCGCTGACATACGTCAGCGAAATTCGTTGACATTCGTCAGGGAATTGCGAAGCTCTCCCGGTGACGCTCGTCAGCTACGAAGCAATCGCCGTTCTCGGCGGCCTCGGCGTGTACGTGGCACTCGGCGGCTACTTCGAGTGGGTCTATTACCGGCGCCGCGCGGGCGATCCCGCGTCGTGGAAGATCCAACCGCGGCGGTTCACCGCTCCGCGCCGGCGCCGCGCCGAGATCGCGCTCGGCGCCGCGAACCTCGTCATGGCGTCACTTCTCTCGGGTCTTCTCGCTTACCGAATCGCGACGGACAACCCTACCCAGGTCTATCTCGGCGCGCAGCACGGCGTGCCGTTCGGGCTGGCCGCTACAGCCGCCTACTTCGTGGCAACGGATCTCGGTCTTTATTGGATGCATCGTTTCATGCACACCCCCGTGCTCTTTCGTGTGATCCACCGCTGGCATCACCGCACTTTGTCGCCGACGGCCTTCACCGCGCCGGCGATGCACCCTCTCGAGTTCTTGAGCTACCAGGCAGTCGCCGCCCTGCCGCTCTTTCTCTTTCCCATCCCAGCTTGGGGCGTCATTTTCACGCTGCTCTATCACAACGTCGTCGGCATGTTCGACCATTCCGGCATCGACTTCAGCGCGTGGTTCCCCTGGCAGCCGCCCCCGCGTTTTCACGACGATCACCACGCCCATTTCCGCCGCAATTACGGTCAGACGCTGGGCCTCTGGGATCGCATGTTCGGCACCGAGCGACGGCCATGAATGGTCCGGCGCGCAACTCCGGCATCTTGCTCGACACCCCATGGGTGACGCTCTACACGCCTTGGTCGCGCTCCCCCGTTCACTTGGCGCTCGAAGTGGTGGTGGTGACGCTCGGCGCGCTCACCCTGGTGCATGCGCTCCGCCGTCGTCGCGAAGGAGACCTGTTGCCGCTCTTCACCTGGGCGACGATCTTCATCTACGGCTTGGCGATGGAGTTTCTTTCCTACAACTTCATCGAAAACTTCGTGCACGCTCAGTTTTCGGTGATGTTCTACCACCGCCGGCTTCCCCTTTACGTCACCGCCGTTTACCCGACGCTCCTCTACACCGGGATCGCCACGGCGCGGCGCTTCCGCTTCCCGCTCTGGGCCGAGGGCTTCGTCGCTGGCCTCCTCATCGTGGCGATGGACGTCCCCTTCGATGTCGCGGGGCCCACCGTCGGTTGGTGGAAGTGGTCCCGCACCGATCCGCTGCTCGCCTACCGCTGGTGCGGCGTGCCGGTTACGAGCTACTACTGGCACCTCGCTTTCGGAGGAATTCTGGCGGCGCTCACCACCGCCATCGGCCCGCGCCTGCGCGCGCCGCGACAACTGGTGCTCGCCCTGCCGGCGGCCCTGATAACGATCGTGCTGGGAGTCGTGGCGTTCTTACCTTTGCACGGGCTCGCCGCGCTGGGGGTTTCGAACGGCATCGTGGTAGGCGGCGCATGGGCCGTTTGCTTCGCCGTTCTCCTGGCGGCGCCCAAACGCCCGATCGCGACGCCCGATGCTCTCCTTTTGCTGCTGCCGGCGACGTTTTACGCGCTTCATTTGATCGTCACGGTGGGGACAATCCCGCTCACCCATCTCGCCTTCGTCCTCGCCGCCGTCGCCTTTGCACTCGCCGTCAACATCGCCGCACACGCGCCGGCGTTCATGCACGCGAAGCGCGCGCCGGCTGGGTGATGCTCGAGCCCGCCACGCGCCGCGCGCAGCAAAAGCAAGCCACCCGTCTTCGCCTGTTCGACATGGCGATGCGGCTCTTCGATCAGCGGGGCTACGACGCCGTCAACATCGACGACATCGTCCGCGCGTCCAAGGTCGCGCGCGGCACGTTCTATTTCCACTTCCCGACCAAAGAGGACATCCTCTACGAAGCCGTCCGCCGTGGCGAACGCGAGATCGTGGCTCGCATGGCGGCGGTCGGCGCCGACCAGCCGTTTCGTGCGGTTTTGGCGGCTACCTGCGACGGTTTTTCCGCCACCTGGGGGGCACGGCGCGAGCTCTTGGTGCAAGCGGGAATGGTCGGCCTGCGGCGGACGATCAGCACCGCGCGCGTCCGCGATGAAGAGCCACTGCGCCTCGAGCTCGTGCGTCACGTGGAGCGCGCGCTCGGCAAAGGCGAGCTCGCCTCGGTCCTGCCGGCGCAAATGTTGGCGGATGTCTTTCTGCTCAACGTATTTGCGGCGCTGATGGCGTGGGCGCCCGTGGGAGAGCCGTCGCTCGGCGTGGTGATGCCCGGGGTCATCGATCTGTTCCTGCGCGGAGCCGAAGGGTTCGGAGCACCCCCTCGCAGTATTCGGCGAAAGAAAAAGAAGCGCTCCCTCGGCCGGCGCTGAGCCAAGCCAACGCGAGCTGACGGGGGCCTGGCGATCCGCGTAGAGCCGAATGCAAATGCAAAGCAACTAGCGCATCGAGAAACGCTGATTGCGCACAATCGATGCGGACGACGTCGACTATGAGCAATGCAGATGAGCCATCGCGGTCGACCGGTGCGCGCCTCTGCTCTCTCCGCAACGCCGTGACGCACGATCGCCGCACCGCATCACCGCGGGATCCGTTACGGCAACGTCACCAACTTTCTGCACCATCGAAGCGGCGGTGTCGCTCGTACGGCGACACCGCCGAGGACGCGCCAGGACGGATCGAACGTCATTCTCGGTCGCGACGCTCGTATTTCAGCTGAAATCCAGGTGTAAACGCACGAGCGATCGATATCCAACCTGAGGCGCGCATGCCGCAGGAGATCACAAATTCAGATGTTCATCAGGACGAAACACTCTTGACGCGCACCACGAAGCGGAGCGATACGTACGACGCCGTACGCAGGGGAAGTCGCTTCACCAGCACGATTTGCATCATCGCTTTCGCAGCGCGCGGATGGCGCTGAGCGGGTATTGGCAATCACTGTAAGCAGTGCGTGGGAAGGCCGGGCCCCAAAGGGCTCGGCTCGTTCGGTCCCCGTGTGTCCACTGGCGCGGGACCGATCAGGAGGAAAGTTCCAATGAGTCTATCGAGGCAGAGTCGCATTGCGTGGACTCTGGCAGTCGCACAGGTGGTCATCACCGCTCCCGCGCTGGCGCAAGTCGGCGCAGCGGTCTTGACGGGCAAGGTGCTCGACGCGACGAGCCAGGCGCCGGTCAGCGATGTCGTCGTGACCGTGACGTCGCCCGCGTTGCAGGGCGAGCAGATGGCCGTCACGGATGACTCGGGCTCCTACCGCATCCCCAATTTGCCGCCTGGCGAATACACGCTCCGCGCCGAAAAGGATTCGTTTCGCCCCTTCAGCCGCGGCGAGCTCACCCTGCGTGCCGATGCCACCATCCGCTTCGATGCGCAGCTTCTTCCAGAAGCCATCAAAGGGGAAGAGGTGGTGGTGCAAGCGCAGGCGCCCACCGTCGACGTGGGATCGACCAACGTCGGTTTGAGCGTGAGCAAAGAGATGATGCGGCGCGTGCCGATTTCCCCTCCCACCGGCAAGGGCGCCGGCTCGAAATCGTTCGAAGCGGTGGCCGCCGTTGCGCCGGGCGCCAACGCCGACATGTTCGGCACCTCGATCAACGGCGCGAGCTCGCCGGAGAACGCGTACATCATCGACGGCGTCTCCGCCAATAGCCCTACCCACGGGACGCTCGCGGTACCGCTCTCGTACGAGTTCATGGGCGAGGTCAACATCATCTCGGCCGGCTACATGCCCGAGTATGGGCGCTCGACGGGCGGCATCGTCAACGCCGTCACGAAATCGGGCGGCAACGAGTTTCACGGCTCGGTGTGGGGTGACTACACGCCGGGCGGGCTCGCCACCAACCCCAAGCCGGTCCAGTACCTTTCGACCATCCAGATGACCCGCAAGGTGAACAACATCTGGGATGTCGGCTTCGACGTCGGCGGGCCGATCCAGAAGGACAAGCTCTGGTTTTATGTCGGCTTTCAATACGCGCGCACGGTCTTCGATTTACGCCGCACGCTGAATCGCACCTACGCGCCGCCGCCGGACATGGTGGATCCCAATATACCGGTCGGCACGTACCAAGAGATACCCGGCACGGAGACGATCTACCCCGCGACGAGCAAGGATTACCAGGTGCTCGGCAAGCTCACCTACTCCATCAACCAGCACAATCGTTTGGTCTTGAGCTTGACCGCGACACCGACGCGCTCGGGTGGCATGAACGGCGGCAAGGAAGAATTCTCGATCAATCCGGACACCGGGCTTCCCGATTTCGCCTACCTGCGTGGCTCGGTTCCTCAGGGAACGTACAGCGCCATGGCGAACCAGACGAAGATCGACTCCTACGGAGCCGTGCTCGCCTACACCGCAGATTTCGACAACAAACATGTCCTTTGGGACACGACATTCGGTTGGCGCAACCAGCACATCGGTAACTACGCCGTCGATGGTTCCGGTCCCACCGATAACCGCAACCCCAACACCATCGCCGGAACGCCCTTCGTCATCTTCCGGCGGAATGATCCAACGCTTCACCCCATCACCGATTTCAGCAACTACGAGCGTCCGTTCGATCAATCGCTCTGCGGGGGCGGCTGGACCTGCAACGTCCCGCTGTACGTCGCTGGCGGGCCCGGGCTCGCGCTCGGTCTCGTCGATCGCTACATCAATCGTTATCAGTTCAAGAGCGTGCTGAGCTACTTCGGGGAAGCCGCCGGACATCACGTCATCAAAGGTGGATTCGACGGCGAGTTCTTGACCTGGCGCAACGTGCGCGGGTGGCCCGGCGGTCGACGCTACCGCGAAGAACCGAACGGCGCCGCCTTCAACGACTATCGCGCGTACGGGTTTCTGCGAGCGCCCGACGACCCGGTGATTCTCTACAACCTCGACTTCACCACCAAATCACTTTTGCTGGGCGGCTTCGTGCAGGACAGCTGGAGCGTCATGGACAAGGTGACGGTCAACATCGGCGGTCGCTACGACGCGCAGCTCTTGTACGGCCCGAGCGGAGATCTCGGCCTCGCCCTCGCCAACCAATGGTCCCCACGCATCGGCGTGATCTACGACCCCACCCAGGTGGGGCGTATGAAAATCTACGGAAATTACGCGCGGCTCTACGAATCGGTTCCGCTCGACATCGCCGATCGATCGCTCTCCGGCGAGCCGGGGCTCAGCGCCACCTATGCTTGCGACGCGCGCGACCCCACCCAGCTTCGCACGACCTGCGGCACCGACGCCGCGCGAACGCGCTTCGGCGGATCGACCGCCGCCTCGCCTGACAAGCAATGGTTCACGACTGGCGCCGGTCTCACGCCGATCGATCCCGACATCAAGCCGCAGTCCTCGGACGAGCTCGTCCTCGGTGCGCAGTACGACGTCATCGCCAACATGCGCGTCGGAATCGACTACACACGGCGCTGGCTCAACTACGTCATCGAGGACATGAGCCGCGACGAGGCGCAGACGTATTTCCTCGGCAACCCGGGATACGGCATCGCCTCCGACTTTCCGAAAGCGACGCGTAACTACGACGCCGTCACGTTTTCGCTCCATCGCGCGTTTCGCGACAACTGGCAGGCGACCTTCAGTTACACGCTGTCTTCGTTGCGCGGCAACATCGCCGGCCTTTTTCGCCCGGAGTCGGGACAGCTCGACCCCAACATCAATTCCGACTTCGATCTTCGGAGCATGATGGCCAATCGCCAGGGACCGCTGGCCGGCGATCGCCGTCATCAGATCAAGGCATTCGGATCCTACGAAATCGAGTTGCCCAACGACATGCGGGTCAATTTGGGCGGCGTCCTCATGGCGCGGTCGGGCGATCCCAGCAACTACCTGGGCGCCCACCCCATCTACGGCCAGAACGAAGCGTACCTTTTGCCGCGCGGGTCGGGCGAGCGGTTGCCGTGGATGTTCAGCATGGACGCGCGCGCCGTGTACGGGATCAAATATGCGCAAGACAAGGTCATCGAGGTGAGCCTCGATGTCTTCAACATCTTCAACTTCCAAGCCGAAGTCTCGCGCGATCAGACGTACACCTCGTCCGACGTACTGCCGATCGAGAACGGCACCGAGGCCGACCTCGCAACCAAGATCCGTCACGCGTCGAACGCCGCTGCCTTCTTGCCCGGCGAGAAGAACCCTTCTTTCGGCAAACCGGCCGCCTATCAGCCGCCGCGCTACGTGAAATTCGGTCTTCGAACCACATTCTGAAAGCTGATCGACGAGGCATGGAGTCATGAAGAAACTCGCTTTGACATTGGCCACATCGTTCATCGGCGCGAGCACCGTTCTCGTCGCAACTTCTTGTGAGCAGCCCGCCGTGCTCTGCACCTGCGGGCGCGGCGACTTCGCCGCGCAGCTCACCTACGTGTCGGGGCCCGTTGAATGCGCCGACCTCAAGTACGAGCTTCTCGGCATGAACGCCTACGCCTTCGAGAAGGACGGGCCCGACTCGGGCACGATGACGGACTGGAGCCGTGGGAGCGTCGCTATCGGTAGCGAGCGCATCGGGTGGCTCGTCGATCGCGCTGCCTTGTCGATGGTCAGCGACCCGAACCCGGACCACAAGCTCTACACCGTCGGTGACTTTCCCAAAGAACCAGCCAACGATTTCTGCCCGGTGCCGCAAATGCGCATGGCCGACGCGGAAATCGACATTCCGGACCTTCCCGAGGTCCTCGACAATCCGATGACGCCGGATGACGACGAGGCAAAGCCGCCCGTCCCAGCGACCCACTACGTCTACAAGTGGAGCAACCTCGAATACCTCGTCAGGCCCGACGCCATCGGCACGCAATTGCGAGGCGATCTCGAATACACGAAGAACGGCTGCACGGCGCAATACAAGGTGAAAGCCGTGTACCCGGCCCGTAACTGCGAAAAACAGGACGATGCGGGCCATCCGCTCGGGGTGGCCGATCCCGATCGCTGCTTTCCCGTGTCACAGCCGGACAAGAAGATCTTCGAAGGGTCCGGGATCAGCCCAGATTTTCCGGTGGAATGTGTAGAATTCGACCCCGCCGGGCTGACCACGAGCAAGCGCTTTTACTGCATGATTACGAAGGACGTCCCGGCCTTCAAGTAAGCCCCGCGACCGGGCGCAAAGTGCCGCCGCTCGTCACAAAGCCCGGTTGGCAATTCCGACCTCGTGCGTCGAGCCGCGGCCCGAGGCGGCAAGTGGTATGGTTCGGCGATGAACCCCGAAGAGGGCCCGGACATCGGAATCCGCGCAGGGGACGTCATTGCCGAAAAGTACCGCGTGGACCGGCTGCTCGGCGTGGGCGGAATGGGCGTCGTCGTAGCGGCGCGTCATCTTGGCCTCGACGAGCTCGTCGCGATCAAGCTCCTTTTACCCGAGTCGCTCGGTGACGCCGAGTCGGTGCAGCGTTTCGAAAGCGAGGCGCGTGCGGCCGTCAAAATCAAAAGCGAGCACGTCGCCCGTATCATCGATGTGGGAGAGCTCGACAACGGCGCGCCCTTCATCGTCATGGAGTACCTCGACGGCGAAGATCTCGCCGAATGGATTCGTCGAAAAGGCCCGCTCGGGGTGTACGACGCGATCGATCTGCTGCTGCAGGCGTGCGAGGCCATCGCCGAAGCGCACGCGCTCGGGATCGTTCATCGCGACATCAAGCCCGCCAACCTGTTTTGCGTGCAAGGTGCCGACGGCGGTGTCTCGATCAAGGTGCTCGACTTCGGCATCTCCAAGCTGATGCGCACCGCAGCGCGCGCGTCGGGTCTCGGGATGACCAAGACGAGGGCGGTGATGGGCTCGCCTTACTACATGTCGCCCGAGCAGATGGAATCCCCCCGCACGGTGGACGCACGAACCGACATTTGGTCGCTCGGTGTCGTGCTTCATCAAATGCTCGCCGGCGAGGTTCCCTTCACCGGGGAAACGCTGCCCCAAGTGTGCGTGAACGTCGCCACGCGGCCCGCTCCACCGCTGCGCAAGAGCCGACCCGATGTGCCGCAGGGGCTCGAGGCGATCGTCCTCTGTTGTCTCGAGAAAGATCCGAGCCAGCGTTTCTCGACGATAGCGGCGCTGGCAACTGCCCTCGCCAAGTTCGGGCCGAAAAAAGCGCAGTCATCGCTCGATCGGATCGCGCGCGCGTCGCGGCAACCCGAGGCACTGCATCGGGACAGCGTAGCCCCAGGTCACGCAAGCGCGACCGATCGACCGGTAACCGGGCCACTCCCCTCCTGGGGCGCGACGGCCAAGTCGTGGGACGGCAGAAGAAAAAGCGTCATCGGATGGATCGCCGGCGCTCTGCTCGTCTCGGGTGGACTCATCTTTGCGGTTGTCCGATCTCAGACGCGACCCTCCACGTCCAAGGTGCTGATCACGCCGCCGCGGACGGCGGAGCGTAAGGAGATCGCGACCGTGCTTCCGGGCTCGGATTCGCGTCAGTCACCGACGCAAGCGGTCGCACCCTCGACGGGCACGGCGGCGCCGCCGCGTTCTCCCGCGAACGGGTCGGGGCCATCGCGGGCGGGAACCGCAACCGAGTACCTCGTACCGGGTGCACCTCCGCCGGCCAAGCCTCCGCCGGCGAGCGCACCGATGCGGGAACCTTCGCGTGCTACCTCGCCGGCCGCGGCCCCCGACACGACCACCGAGATCAATCCTTACGAACCGGCCCCTGAGCTTCGTAGTCCAGAGCCGCTCGGCCCGACTTGCGTGCTCAATCTGAATTCAACCCCCGCAGCGCGAGTCGTCCTCGACGGAAGATCGCTCGGGCTCACGCCCAAGCTCGGCATCACGGTCCCTGCCGGCGAGCACCGTCTTTTCTTTCGGTCGGAGGACGGTCAGAAGCAAACCAGCGTGACGTGCGGCAAGGGAGAAACCAAAACCGTCGAGGTGCGCCTCGACAATGCCCCTCCCGCTGACGGTTTGCTCGAAAAAAATCCGTATCGATGACGGACGGCACGACCGCACGACGGTGCGGCGCACTGGGCCTCAGACGTAGCGCGTAAACGCGAACCGACCGCTCGCCTTGAACGGTCGGTACCAGCGACACGCCGGGTACAGCACGATGACGATGGCGGCGGCCCCCGCGTAAGTGGCTGCGAGGCCAAGCTGATGATGCACGCCCCAGATGTGGCTGGCCATCACCAGCAACGGGAAATGCAGCAGGTAAAAGAACATCGGCGTATGTCCAATCGTGAGAAGTAAGCCTTCTCGACCGGGGGGGCGCGCGGCGGCCAATCGGAAGAGGGCCGCCATCACCAGCGCCATGATGCCGAGCTCGAGCGCCGTGTAGCTGATGCTCGGCGGATATTTGCTGACGTGAAGCCACTGCACGAGCGACTGATCTTCGCGCAGGAGAAGCATGTTGCCATATCCGTTTGCGCCGCGAACCAGGGCGAAAACGAGCAGCGCTGCCGCGCCGGCCCACGCGAGCTGGCGGGCTATTTTTGCGCCGGAGGGAGCTTTGCGGAGGAGCATTCGGCCCCAGGCCCACCCGAGGAGCATGATCGCCAGCCAATGGATGGGGGGATAGCCGATGATGAGCGGTGGACGTTCGCCGCCCACGACGAGCAGTGCAAGGGCGAGAGGAAGGTGCGAAGGGTCGTTGCCCACGCTGATGCCGACGATCGCTTCGCCGGCCGCGATGACAAGAAGCGCCAACCCAACGGCGACGCCGTTGCTCAAGCGCCGCAACGGCACCATGAAGAGGAAGCTTACGCCGATCGCGTAGAGCACCTGCAAGAGCCACGTATTGGGCGGAACGACGAACCACGAAATCCAAAGCTCGAACGCGGCAATCACGAGCCCGCGCGTGGCGATCTGGCGATCGATGATCCACGGCCGTTCGCCTTTGGCCACTTGGCGCTCGACGGTGAACGCAAGCCCGGTGCCCGCCAAAAAGACGAAAGTCGGCGCGCAGAGATGCGTGATGAAGCGCGTTAAAAACTGCGCCACGGGAAGAGGTGTGCCGGGTCGATAAAAGAACATGCTGTCCGTGAAGAGCCGGCCGGCATTGAACGCCTCGGAGCTGTGGTCGACGGCCATGAGCACCATGACGATGCCGCGCATCCAATCGAGCGGCACGAGGCGCTCGGTCTTTGCTACCGCTTTTACCACTGCCGGCGCCGCCGATGGCACGGGCGCGCCCGCAGGTATCACGTCTTGCACAGCACGGAGGCTAGCATGCGCCATGCGCTTCTGTACGCATACCGCTGTCCCCAGTTTCGCTCGTTCTATCTAGATGACGAACTTGTCGACGAACTCGTGCACGGGTGTCGCATCGAGGCGCCCCGCGTCGAGACAGAGCGCGAGAATGGCGTCGCGCTGCTTGGTCGGAAAGCGTCGCGTCAGGTTGGTGCGAAATTTTGCCTCGAGGAGCGGAATCCCCTCCGCGCGCCGCCGACGATGGCCGACCGGATATTCCACCAGCACCTTGCGGGTCTTGGTGCCGTCCTTGAACGTGATCTGAAGTTGGTTGGCGATCGAGCGCTTCTTCGGATCGAGGTAGTCGCGCGAATACTGCTTGTTCTCGACGCACACCATCGTCGACCTGAGAGTGTCGATGCGCGGGTCGCGCGCCACGTCGTCTTCGTAATCCGCGGCAGTGAGGCTCCCCTTGAGGAGCCCGATGGCCACCATGTACTGAATGCAGTGGTCGCGATCGGCGGGATTGTGGAGGGGCCCTTTCTTGTCGATGATCCGGATCGCCGATTCGTGGGTCACGATTTCGACCTTCTTGATTTCCGCGACGCGGGTCTTTACTTCCGGATGCAGCAAAATCGCTGCTTCGACCGCCGTCTGGGCATGGAATTCGGCGGGGAACGAGATCTTGAAAAGTACGTTCTCCATGACGTACGAGCCGTACCGCCGTTGAAACTTGAAGGCTTTGCCTTTGAAGAGGACCTCGTAAAACCCCCACGTCTCGGCGCTGAGCACGGAGGGATAGCCCATCTCCCCCGTACGCGCGATGAGCGCCAGCCGCACGGCGCGGCTCGTCGCATCGCCCGCCGCCCACGATTTGCGGGAGCCGGTGTTGGGAGCGTGCCGGTAGGTGCGAAGGCTCTGACCGTCGACGAACGCGTGCGACAAGGCGCGCACGATCTCTTCGCGCGAGAGGCCGAGCATTTCCGCCACCACTGCGGTGGACGCGACCTTGACGAGCACCACGTGATCGAGACCGACGCGGTTGAAGCTGTTCTCGAGGGCGATGATGCCCTGAATCTCGTGCGCTTTGATCATCGCCGTCAGCACGTCGCGCATGGTGCGAGGGGCTTTACCGCCCGCGACCGCGGTGCGTGAGAGCCAATCGGCGGTGGCGAGAATGCCCCCGAGATTGTCGGAGGGATGTCCCCACTCGGCGGCGAGCCACGTGTCGTTGAAATCGAGCCAGCGAATCATGGCGCCGATATTGAAAGCAGCCTGCACGGGGTCGAGCTGAAACTGCGTGCCTGGAACCCTGGCCCCGTTGGTCATCGAGGCTCCGGGGACGACGGGGCCGAGGAGCTTGGTGCAGGCGGGATATTCGAGGGCTTCGAGGCCGCAGCCCAGCGTGTCCATGAGGCAGAGCCGCGCGGTGTCGTACGCTTCGGGGCTCTTGACGGCGTATTGGGAAACGTACTCGGCGATGTCGACCAGAACTCGATCGGTCTTCGGACGAACGTTGGAAATCGCAGATGACATGCGCGCGCTCGGTCTACTTTCGCTCGGCGATGGGAATCCACGCCCGTGGCTCGGGGCCGACGTACTCCGCGGCGGGGCGAATGATCTTGTTGTCGGCGCGCTGTTCGATGATGTGGGCCGACCAACCCGATATCCGCGCCATGACGAATAGAGGCGTGAACATGGCGGTGGGGATCCCCATGCGGTGGTAAGACACCGCGCTCATCCAATCGACGTTGGGGAACATCTTCTTTTCGCGCCGCATCACGGCCTCGATGCGATCGGCCACCTCGAAGAGCGTCGTGCTCTTCGCTTCTTCCGAGAGACGCCGCGCCACCTCGCGGATCACGGCATGGCGTGGGTCGGAGACGGTGTAAACGGGATGTCCGAAGCCCATCACGATCTCTTTTTTGCCGATCCGGCGCAGAATGTCGGCTTCTGCTTCATCGGCGGTCGCGTAGCGCGATTGGGTCTCGTAGGCGACCTCGTTCGCTCCACCGTGCTTCGGTCCGCGCAGCGCGCCAATACCGCCGCACACGGCGGAATAGATGTCGGAGCCGGTGCCGGCGATGACACGGCAGGTGAAAGTGGACGAGTTGAACTCGTGCTCCGCATAGAGGATGAGGGACGTGTGCATGGCGCGGACCCATGACGCGGTCGGCGGCTTGCCGTGAAGCAAATGGAGAAAGTGACCGCCGATGGAGTCGTCGTCGGTCTCGACCTCGGCGCGCCGGCCGTCGCGGCTGAAGTGGTGCCAATAGGCGAGTGCCGACCCGAGCGATGCCAGAAGTCGATCGGCGACGTTGCGAGCCCCCGCAGGCGCGTGATCCGCTTTCTCGGGAAGAACGGCGCCCAGCACGGATACGGCGGTGCGCAGCACGTCCATCGGGTGAGCGGATGAGGGGAGCGCCTCGAGCGCCGCCTTGACGTTGGGGGGAAGGGCGCGCAGCCCTTTGAGCTTGGCCTTGTAGGCCTCGAGCTCGGCGTGGGTCGGTAGTTTCTCGTGGACGATCAGGTGCGCCACTTCCTCGAACTCGGCGCGATGCGCGAACTCGAGAATGTCGTACCCGCGATAACGCAGATCGTTTCCCGTCGCCCCCACGGTAGAGAGCGCTGTCGTGCCCGCAAAAACCCCGGACAGAGCCACCGACTTTTTGGACTTACCGCCTCCCGCGTCGGCAATAGCTCCGCTCATTTGCCTTTCTCCTTCGCGAACACGCGGTCGAGCGTCTCTTCGTAAGCGTGATAGTCGAGATAGCGGTAAAGGTCGTCGCGCGTTTGCATCGTTGCCAGCACGCCCTTTTGAGTCCCCTCCTCACGGAGGGCCGCGTAGACCTTCAGCGCGGCGGCGTTCATGGCGCGAAAAGCCGAGAGAGGATAGAGCGCGATGGCGACGTTGGCCGAGCGAAGCTCGTCCAATGTAAAGAGCGGTGTCGCGCCGAACTCGGTGATGTTGGCGAGAACGGGGGCCTCAACAGCGTCGGCAAATTTGCGAAAGGTGGCCAGATCGGGCACCGCTTCGGGGAAAACGGCATCGGCACCGGCCTCCACACACGCTGCTGCGCGCGCAACCGCCGCATCGAGCCCTTCCACCGCGAGAGCATCGGTGCGCGCCATGATGACGAACTCGGCATCGGTGCGCGCATCGACTGCGGCTTTGATGCGGTCGATCATCTCGTCGGGCGAAACGATCTGCTTGCCGGGGCGATGGCCACAGCGTTTGGCACCCACCTGATCTTCGATGTGCATGCCGGCCGCGCCGAACTTCACCAACGATTTGACGGTACGCGCGATGTTGAATGCGCTCGGACCGAAACCGGTGTCGACGTCGACGAGCAGAGGCAGCGCGCATACGTCGGTAATGCGGCGAACGTCGGTGAGCACGTCGTCGAGCCCGGTGATGCCCAGATCGGGCACGCCGAGCGAGCCCGCTGCCACGCCGCCCCCCGAGAGGTAGACGGCGCGAAAGCCGGACGCCTCGGCCAGACGCGCATGATAGGCGTTGATTGCGCCCGGACACTGGAGAGGTTTTTCGGCCTTGATGGCGGCGCGGAGTTTCGCGCCCGCCGATACGGTGCTCATGGTGTCGCTCCGCAGGGTCGCGCGATCGGACCCGGGATCAGTTGAGGTAACCGGACTGGGTCAACTCGGCTTTCAATCGGGGGTGATCTTTGATGTCCGCCTTGGCGGTCTGCGTGCGAAGGCGAGAGATGGTGTTGTGAGGCCAGCTCTTCTGGAACATGTTGACGATCCATTTGGCGATGGATCCTTTGGGATCGGCATGTACCTCGACGGAGATATGCGTCTTTTTGCCATGCTCCATGGAGGTCAGGACGAAATAGCTCTCCATGATCTCGCCGCGCACGAAGTCGGTGGGCGGCGCGAGTGGATCGGTGACGGAGTGCATTTTGAGAATGATCTTCTTGCCAGCGCTATCGAACTCCAGCTTGGTGCGGGTCACAAAATCGCGGTCTTTCATCACGACCGGCGTGCCGATATGGTCGTAGTGAATGGTCTCCGTTTCGCTGACTTCGCGTATCACGCGAGAGTCGACGAGCCGGTCGATCCATTCCGGGGCCCGCGTAGTGTCGACGAGCACGCTCGCCACGCGAACGATCGACGCGTCGACGACCCCCTCGCCCTTGACGGCAATGAGAGGGCTGCCCGGCACCTCGCGTCGGTAAGCAACGATACCGTCGCTGTCGCCGATCTTTTCCCAAGCGGGGAGTGAGTTCGAACGAACCGCGGACGATGCCGGCGGCGGGGCCGGCGCGACTGGCGGCGCCAGCACGGGCCGAGCCGATGCTGAGGCGACCGCGGACGTCGAGGGAGCGGGGGGCGGCTCGTCGGCGAGCGCGGGGAGAGCGAGCAGGCACCCCAAGACCGCGACGAAAATGACCCGCCACGGGCCCGGTCGCGGAAGTGAAACATGTTTCATTCTTGTAGGATCCCGGCTTTTGTGCGGCTTGTCAATCGCCCGCCTGGGAGAGAAGCGCACATTCACCGCCGACATGCGCGGAACGGCGCGTTCAGAAGAGCGAACCCGCACGCCGGAAACGCGCGTTCGATTGGCGGTGGCCGGCGACGGTCAGCCGCCGATGGCTGTTGCCGTGGAAGGGTCCATTCCGGTGGCCGTGCCCGTTCCCGTCGCAGTACCGGTTCCGGTTCCCGTGCCGGTCGTCCCCATGCCCGTCCCCGATCCTCGCCCGGTGGTCGTTCCCGTCGCCGTGCCAGTGTTGCCCCGGCCCATTGCGGTGCCTGTCGCCGTGCCGGTTCCCGTACCTGTGCCGGTGGCGGTGCCCGTCGTTCCGGTACCCATATTGCCGAATCCGGCGGCGTTGCCGAAAGCCGTCGCGTTGCCGATTGCGTTGCCGAAGGCTGTCGCATTGCCGACTGCGTTGCCGAAGGCAGTCGCGTTGCCGATTGCGTTGCCGAAGGCTGTCGCGTTGCCGAAGGCTGTCGCATTGCCGAAGGCCGTCGCATTGCCGAAGGCCGTCGCGTTGCCGAAGGCCGTCGCGTTGCCGAAGGCTGTCGCGTTGCCGATGCCGCCGAACCCACCGTCGCCAAAGCCGAAGCCCGTCGCGTTGCCAAACGCATTTCCGAACCCGCCGTCGCCAAAACCGAAGCCGGTCGCGTTCCCAATGGCATTGCCGAACCCTGTCGCGTTGCCGAATCCGCCGTCGCCAAAGCCGAAACCGGTGCCTGTCGTCCCAGTGCCTGTCGTCCCAGTGCCCGTCGTGCCGCTGCCCGTGGTACCCGTTCCGGAACCAACGCCCGTCGCATCGCCGCCGCTCACGTCGGGCACAGAGACGTCTTCCTGCACGCTGGCATCTGGGATCTGCCCCGGACCGCCCGCGCCGGCATCCGCGGCAGGCTGGCCGAAGTTGAGCTCGGTTCTCGCTCCGCAAGACGAAGCCAAAGCGGCGAGAACGACACTTAGGCCAAAACGGCGGAACGTCATAGCTTACAGCTCCTTAAGCTGAATACAGCGCGACCTTGAATTTTTTTATCTTATCATCGCCAATTTCGTTTGGAGACAATTATCTTACTGCGATTGAAGGTTTTCTCGCGACCGTAGCTCGGCCTACGCGCGACGCAGCAATAGCGTTGCGAGAGAGCCGGCGCGCCTGTAGAGGTTACTTCTCGATCCCCTTCACCGTACCGTTTCGACCCTGCCCACCGCCCCGCGGTATCTTCCTGCACGATGTCAGTCCCCTCTCGTGAATCAGGCGCACCGAGTAACTCCGTCCCCCCTCGTGCGGATGAGCGGATTCGCGTGAGCTTTCCAGCTCGAAAATCGCCCTCGATTCGACCTAGCACGCCGCGCAGCCTCGCCAGTCGCGTGTCCGAGGTGGCGGGGCTCGACCTCCGCTCGGTGGGCCTTCTCCGGATCGGCATCGCGGTGTGCCTGCTCATCGATTTAGCGGGACGAGCGACCGACCTGGAGGCGCACTACACCGACCTTGGCATCTTCCCACGCGACGTCGCCATCGAGACAGCCGACGCTTGGCACATCTCCCTTCACTTTGCGAATGGGCAATACGCCTTTCAGGCCATTCTCTTTGCGATGGCGGCATTGTCTGCCTTCTGTCTCTTACTCGGTCTGCAGACGCGCTTTGCAGCTATGGCCAGCTGGGTCTTCATCGTTTCGCTGCAGAACCGCAACTTCATCATTCTCAACGGCGCCGACGTTCTCTTGCGCATGATCCTCTTTTTTGGTCTCTTCCTTCCGCTCGGCGCCCGATTTTCCATCGATCGCCTGCGCGGCATCAGCCGGCCCGCGGCGGAGACGAACTGGATCGCCACGTCGGGCACCGTTTTTTACACACTGCAATTCATGTTCGTTTACATTTTCGCCGGGCTCATCAAATCGGAGATCCCGGCGTGGCGAGAGGGTACGGGCCTCGCCTACGCTTTGCGGAGCCCGGAGTTTGCCGAGCCCCTCGGTCTCAAGGTCGTCGAAAGCGTGGCCACCATGCACGTTTTCAACAATGTCGTGATCGTCGGCGAGTTGTTCGGGTCTTTGCTGCTCCTCTTGCCGGTGTGGAACGCCGCGGCGCGCATGGCCGTGGTGCTCGCTTTTTCGGCCCTTCATCTTTTGATCGCGGCAACGATGAGCGTGGGCATGTTTCCTCTGGTCGGGATCGTCGCCGCCTTCGCGTTCTTGCCGTCGGTGTTTTGGGATCACGCGACGCGCATCGTTGCTGAGAGGGCCCCCTTTCTGGTGCGCGGCGTCGAACGTCTTTCGTCGTGGCTGCGGCCGCCCATCCGAGCTCGGCTCGATGCATTGGCGGAGCGCCCGCCTCCCGCGCTGCGACGCTGGGGCGCTTCATTGTTCGGAGCGGGCTGCATGATTCTCGTCTTGCTTTGCAACGTCGCTACGTTCCGGCCGCTTCCGTTTGCCATCCCGCAAAAGCTGCAATGGATCACGCCGATGCTGCGTCTCGAGCAACGTTGGGACATGTTTGCGGCTCCACTCACGGCGGGGGGATGGTTCGTGATCCCGGCTCGCCTCACATCGGGCGCGGAAGTGGATCTTGCCACCATGAAGCCGGCCGTCTCGTGGGACGAACCGCCGCTCGTGGGCGACACTTACGCCAACGCGCGTTGGAAAAAGTATTTCATGAACATCAGTGTTCCGCCTTATTCGCAGCACCGGCTGCTCTTCGGACGGTACCTGTGTCGCTCGTGGAACGAAACGCACCCGGGCGCGCAGAGCCTCGAAGCGTTCAAGATCTATGTCATGCGGCAGGCGGTCGAGCCCTGGCGAAAGCCCTATCCGGCACAAAAGCAAATGCTATGGCAGCACGAGTGCCGCGATGGTCTTTTGCAGAAGTGGGGCTCGCTACTCTGAGGACGACGACTTTGGTTCGCAGACACTACGCCCGCCTGGTTGCAGTGGCGCTTTTATCGGCGACGGCAATGCTCGGGTGTCACGCCTCGCAGCGGGGTGGGGACGACGGTGCGCGTGCGCTCCAAGAGCGACACGTCGACGCCGACCGCCTCGGAACGATGTGGAACAGCAGCCCAACCCTCACCATGGCCGTGGCCAAGCTCGGCGATCCGTGGACGCGCGTCCTGTCGCCAGCCGAGTCGAAAGCGTTCGTCGATGACGTGAGCTACAAAACCGCCGCCGGAATCGGACTGCCCGAGCTACTCGCGATCGACCTCGACGTGCGCGGCTACGCAGTCCAGGTCGTGGATCCGCTCCCCGGGAGTCCGGCCGAACGCGCCGGGCTGAAGACGGGCGACATCTTGCAAACGATCGACGGCCGTCCGACCGAAGGGCGCCCGTGGAAGGAGATCATGGCCGCCCTTCGTGTTCCCGAAGGTCAAACCGTCGAGCTCGGGGTGCGCAACCGGCAGGAAGGTCTCCACAACGTGAAGGTGAAGAGCGAACCTTTGGCGGCGCCGGTTCTCGTCGAGGGGCAAGCCACGGGCACGTCGACGGCCTCGATCCGGCTACGCGGTTTTACCGATACCTCGCCCAAGGAAGTGGCCGCGCTCTTGGCCAGCCTCGAACCCGCCGAGCTAGAGCTCGATCTGCGCGACAACCCCGGCGGCTCGGTGACGTCCATGCTTGCGGTGGCCGGACTTTTCGTGGGGGCTCAGCCGGTGCTCGCCATGCGCGGCGCGAAGGGCACAGAAGACAAGCTCAGCGCGGTCGGCGAACAGCGCTTCGGCGGTCGCCTCACGGTGCGCGTCAACGAAGGGTCCGCCAGCGCAGCCGAGGCGCTGGCTGTTGCGCTCCGCTACGCCAAACGCGCGTCGATCGTCGGCCGCAAAACATTCGGCAAATGCCTGGTGCACGACGTCGTCCCATTGAGTGATGGGCGAGCCTTGCTCTTGACCATCGGGCGAATGCACGCGCCGGGGCAACGCCCGTGGTGCGCCGAAGGGGTCACCCCCGACACGTCGGGTTAACCGGCGCGGCCCGAGCTCACTCCTTCGGCATGGGACCGGCGCGCAGCAAGGCGTCAGAGATACCCTTGCGCTTGCAGCGAAAAGAGTCGGGCGTAACGACCGTCGGCGGCGACGAGCTCGCCGTGCGTCCCTTGCTCGACGACGCGCCCTTTCTCGATGACGACGATGCGGTCCGCCATGCGTACGGTCGGAAACCGGTGTGAGATGAGGATGCTGGTCCGGCCCTGGGTGAGGCGGCGAAAACGCTCGAAAATGGCGTGCTCTGCTTCCGCATCGAGCGCAGCGGTGGGCTCGTCGAGCACGAGAATGTCCGCTTCTTCTCGCATGAACGCGCGCGCGAGGGCGACCTTCTGCCACTGTCCCCCCGACAGCTCGACACCGTGGCGAAACCACCGCCCGAGCGGCGTTTCGAGCCCCTCCTTCAGCGAGGAGACGATTTCGGAAGCGCCACCGCTGTCGACGGCACGGCCGATCTGCACGTCGTCGCCCAGGTGCTCGACACTGCCGAAGCCGATGTTCTCGCGCACGAGCAGTTGGTACTGGGCAAAATCCTGGAAGATGACCCCGATTCGCTGGCGCAGTTTCTCTTCGTCGTACTCGCGGATGTCTTTGCCATCGAGAAGGACGCGGCCTTCGGTGGGATCGTAAAGACGGGTCAGCAGCTTGATGAAAGTGGTCTTGCCCGCTCCGTTCTGCCCCACCAAAGCGAGGCTCTGACCGCGCGGAATGAAGATGTCGACATCGCGCAGCGCCCATTCTTCCTTGCCGGGATAGCGGAAGCCCACGTGCTCGAAGCGGATGCCCTGCTCACCGCGACGATCCGTGCGAGGATCGCCGTTGGCCTTTGGTGAAGGAGCGGCGACGAGGGCCGGCTGGGTTTCGGGGCGCGGCAGTTTCTCGGACAGGGTGCCGTCGAGGAACGCGAACAGGTTCGACATGTAAAGATTGTCTTCGTACATCCCGCCGAGTGACGACAGCATCGATTGAAACGCCTGCTGTCCCTGACGAAACGCGACCATGTAGAGCGTCATTTCACCGAGCGACAGCTCGCCGCGCGCCGCAGCGATGGCCATCCACGCGTAGCATCCGTAAAAGGCGGCGGTTGCCACGAGAGACAACGCAAAGCTCCACCGCGCGCGCTTGATGGCGAGCGTGCGGTCCTCGCGGTAGAACGTCTCGGCCAGCGACTGGTAACGGCCGAGCAAGAGCGGCCCCAGTCCAAAGAGCTTTACCTCTTTGGCATGTTCGTCGTTGGCGAGCACATATTCGAGGTAGATGAGTCGCCGCGCGTCGGGGGAACGCCAATTGCGCAGGCGGAAGGCCTGCCCCGAGAACCGCAGCTCCGCCACCGTGGCCGGAATGGCGGCGACGAGCAGCCCCGCCACCGCTAGCGCACTGAAGTGGACGAGCAGCGCTACGTACCCGAGCAGCGTCAAGATGCTCTGCCCCAGCTGAAAGCAGCGGGTGACGACGGAAAGCGGGCGCACCGACGCTTCGCGGCGCGCCCGCGTCAGGCTGTCGTAAAATTCCGAATCTTCGAAATAGCGAAGATCGAGCGCGATCGCCTTTTTCAGAATGACGACGTTGATGTCGACGCCGAGGCGCGCGCCGATGATCGATCGCGCCAGACCGAGGCCCTGTGTTCCGAGCGCGATCGCCGCCACGAGGCCGAGCTCGACGAGCACCCAGCGCAAAGTGGTTTCCGCACTGTGACGGACCACTGCGTCGATGATCTGCTTGCCCGCCCAAGCAATGCCGAGCGGTATCAGCGCGCACGCCAGCGTGAGAACGCCGACGACGACGGTGCCCACCGCGGACGAGCGCCACACGAGCCCCAAGGTTCGAGGCGTGTGCTCGAAGCTGCTTCGTAAGGAAGTAAACCAGGGCGGCTTTTGCCCGTCGGGCGGTCGGGGAAAGGGGGGCGTCACGTCGGCAGTAGGGCGAACGTAAGGGTAACCCTGGCCAGTGCAAGGGTTAGCGTCTGGCGGAAACGGGGCCGCACCGGGTCCCTTGCGCATTCCCCGAGAAACAAGGCCCGCGGTGGACAGGGGGTGAAACATGTTCTATTCCTGGGTGGCGCCGCTTCGAATCCAAAAACCCGGCGGCCGCGCGGAGTGAACCATGGCCGAGGCATTCATCGTCGACGCGATCCGAACACCGGTGGGCAAACGAAACGGCGGGCTCGCCAAGGTGCACCCTGCCGACCTCGGAGCGCACGTGCTGCAGCAGCTCGTAACGCGCAATGGGATCGACCCCTTGCTCGTCGAGGACGTCATCTTCGGCTGTCTCGACACCATCGGGCCGCAAGCGGGCGACATCGCGCGCACCTGCTGGCTCGCGGCCGGGCTCCCCGACGAAGTTCCGGGCACGACCATCGATCGGCAGTGCGGCTCTTCCCAGCAAGCCGTGCACTTTGCAGCGCAGGCGGTGATGAGCGGATCCATGGATCTGGTCGTCGCCGGCGGCGTACAGAACATGAGCATGATCCCCATCGCGGCGGCGATGATCGTGGCCGACAAATTCGGCTTCACCGACCCCTTTTCCGGGTCCAAAGGTTGGAAGGCGCGCTACGGCGATAAACCCATCTCCCAGTTTCAGTCGGCCGAGATGATCGCCGAGAAATGGAAGCTCTCGCGGCAAGCGATGGAAGCCTTTGCCCTCGAAAGCCATCGCCGTGCGATCGTCGCGACCGACGAGGGGCGATTCGCGCGCGAGATCGTCCCCTTGGCCGGAGTCACCGCCGATGAGGGTCCTCGGCGCGACACCTCCGCCGAAAAATTGGCAGCCCTCAAAACGATCGCCGAAGGCGGTCGGCTTACCGCCGGTGTATCGAGCCAGATTTCGGACGGCGCGAGCGCCATGCTCATCGCCTCGGAAAACGCCGTAAAAACGCACGGTCTTCGGCCGCGCGCCCGCGTCCACCACATGAGCGTGCGGGGCGCCGATCCGATTTGGATGCTTACCGCGCCCATCCCCGCCACCCAGCGCGCCCTGGCCAAGGCCGGAATGAAGATCGGCGACATCGATCTCATCGAGATCAACGAAGCGTTTGCCTCGGTCGTTTTGGCGTGGCTCGCCGAAAGCGGCGCCGACCCTGCGAGGGTCAATGTCAACGGCGGCGCCATTGCGCTCGGACACCCTCTCGGCGCCACCGGCACGCGCCTCATGACGACCCTGCTCTGCGAGCTAGAGCGAACGGGCAAGCGTTGGGGGTTGCAAACGATGTGCGAAGGCGGCGGGCAGGCCAACGTGACGATCATCGAGAGGCTGAGCTAGAGGATCGTATGAGCGGAATCTGCGAAGGACGCGTCGTCATCGTTACGGGTGCAGGTCGCGGTATCGGTCGCGCCCATGCCCTGGAGTTCGCGCGCCACGGAGCGAAGGTCGTCGTCAATGACCTCGGCGTGGCTGCAGATGGGAGCAGAAAGGCGGAAGACCCTGCCTCCGAGGTGGTTGCGACGATAAGGGCGGCCGGCGGCCAAGCGGTCACCAACACCGACGACGTCGCCGATTGGGAAGGGGCGCGCCGGCTCATCGGCGCCGCCGTCGAGGCGTTCGGCCGGCTCGATGTGCTCGTCAACAATGCCGGCTTCACGCGCGATCGCATGGTCGTCGGCGCGTCCGAAGAAGAGTGGGACGCCGTGATTCGCGTGCATTTGAAGGGGCACTTTGCTCCGACGCGGCACGCGGCCGCGTATTGGCGGGAGCGGTCGAAGGGCGGCGAGCGTCTCGATGCGCGGATTATCAACACGAGCTCGGGGGCGGGACTGCTCGGGAGCGTGGGCCAAGGCGCGTATTGCGCGGCCAAGGCCGGCATCGCGGCGCTCACGCTGGTCGAGGCCGCGGAGCTCGGGCGCTACGGCATCACCGCCAACGCCATCGCGCCGGCGGCGCGCACCCGAATGACCGAAACCGTGTTTGCGGACATGATGAAAAAACCCGACGGCGGCTTCGATGCCATGGCGCCCGAGAACGTGTCCCCGCTCGTCGCCTGGCTCGGCTCAGCCGAATCGGGGGACGTCACGGGACGCGTCTTCGAAGTTTCGGGCGGGGCCATCAGCCTCGCCGAAGGTTGGCGCGAGGGGCCGAAGGTCGATCGCGGAGAGCGCTGGGATGCGCAGCAAATCGGCCCCGCGGTACGCGATCTCCTCGCCCAGGCGGCACCCGCCAAGAAGCCGTACGGCGCCTGACGCGTTTCTGCTCGGACGACGGGGCGTGATAGCCTCTCGCCGATGCCGAGCGCAGGCGCTTCATGAAAATCGGCATTTTGGGACCGGTCGCGTGGCGTACCCCGCCGCGACATTATGGGCCGTGGGAACAGGTGACGAGCCTCATCGCGGAAGGCCTGGTCGCGCGCGGCGTCGATGTAACGCTCTTTGCGACGCTCGACTCCGAGACGACGGCCACCCTCGACGGCGTGTGTGCCCGGGGATACGCCGAAGATCCCACCATGGACGGGCGGGTGTGGGAGGCGCTGCACGTCGCTCATGCGCTGGCGCGTTCCGGCGATTTCGACCTCGTGCACAACCACCTCGACTGGTTGCCCCTCGCTTTCGCCGCGCACTGCAAATCCCCCCTCGTCACCACGATTCACGGCTTTTCCGGGCGCGGAATCCTCCCCGCCTATGTGAACGCGCGGGCGACGTCGTACGTCTCCATCTCCGACGCGGATCGCGCCCCGGAGCTTACGTACGTGGCGACGGTGCATCATGGGATCGATCTCGATGCGTTGTCGTTTTCGCCCGCGGGTGGTGCCGATCTCGTTGCTTTCGGCAGAATTCATCCCGACAAGGGGACGGCGGACGCGATCGCGATCGCGCGCCGCGCCGGACGCCGCCTCGTGCTCGCGGGCATCGTGCAAGACGCAGCCTATTTCCGGGAGCGAGTCGAGCCCCACATCGACGGCGATCGCGTCATCTACGTGGGCTCGGTCGGACCGGAGCGGCGCTCGGCCGTGCTCGGGTCGGCGGCGGCGCTGCTGCATCCCATCGCCTTCAACGAGCCATTTGGGTTATCGGTCGTCGAAGCGATGGCTTGCGGCACGCCGGTCATCACCTATCCACGGGGCTCGATGCCGGAAGTGGTCGACCACGGCGTCACTGGCCTGCTCGTCGACGGCATCGAATCGGCAGCAGCCGCCGTCGAGATCGCCGCAGCACTCGATCGCGCGGCCATTCGACGCGTCGCCGAGCGCCGCTTCGGAGCCGCGCGGATGGTCGATGACTATTTGGCGGTGTACGAACGTGTGATGGCCGCGCAATGACGTTGCTACCCAGGCCCGAGCGAGCCGCCTCGAATCCCATTCTCACGGCGGCCATGGTCCTACCTTCGCGGCCCGATTTCCAGGTGGTGGGGGTGTTCAATCCGGGCGTCGTTCGCGTCGGCGACGAGACCGTTCTCCTCTTGCGTGTCGCCGAATCGCCGCGCGACATTCCTGCCGACGAGATCGCTGCGCCCATCTACGACCACGCGGCAGGTCGTCTCGTCATCCGCACCTGGAAAAGGAGCATGCGCGGCATAGGAACCGCCGACAGCCGCGTCGTGACCGTCGGTAACGACACGTTCCTCACCTCGATCTCCCACCTGCGGCTTGCGCGATCCCAGGACGGCATCGCGTTTCGTGTCGATGAAGCGCCAGCTCTCTCCGCCGCGCACCCGCTCGAAGCCTTCGGCCTGGAGGACGCACGAATCACGTTTCTCGACGGCACTTACTGGGTCAACTACACGGCCGTCTCTTCCGCGGGTATCGCCACGGCGCTCGCCTCGAGCGCCGATCTGCGTACGTTCGAGCGCCATGGGATCATCTTCGCGCCTCCCAATCGCGATGTGACGATTTTCCCGGAGAAGATCGGCGGCCGTTACGTCGCTCTCCATCGCCCCATGCCGGAGGGAATTGGTCGGCCGGCCATTTGGCTGGCATCGTCGGCGGATCTGCTGTCGTGGGGCGACCATCGACTCGTCGCCGCGGCCCGGCCCCATGAGTGGGACGATCTGAAAATCGGCGGCGGCGCCGTCCCCTTTCGCGTCAGGGTCGGCGGTCGCGACGCGTGGCTCGCGGTTTATCACGGCGTCACCGCCTCGCCCCTCACCTACGCGCTCGGGGCGCTGCTCCTCGACGGCGCCGATCCCAGCCGCGTACTCGGACGTTCTCGTCATCCCATTCTCGCTCCCGAGGCGCCTTATGAGCGCGAAGGCTTCTTTGCCAACGTGGTCTTTACATGCGGCCTGCTGGCGGAAGGGGACCGCGTCCGCATCTACTATGGCGCTTCCGACGGCGTGACGTGCGTCGCCGATCTCTCTCTCGCGTCCATTCTGGCGGGGATCGCATGACCCCGAGCAACGCAGCGAGCGCGCCTTTCGAGCTCGGTTGCAATTACTGGCCGCGCACGAGCGCCATGTACATGTGGCGCGAGCTCGACCTCGGCGAGGTCCGCGCCGATTTCGCGCATATGCGCGACCTCGGCTTCCGAGTCGTACGATTTTTCCTTCTCACCGAAGACTTTCTGCCAGCGCCGATGACGGTGGCCAAAGACAAGGTCGCGCAGCTCGTCGAAGTCGCGCGCATCGCCAGCGAAGAAAAGATCGCGACGATACCGACGCTCGTGACCATCAACATGAGCGGCAAGATGTGGTGGCCCTCGTGGATGCTCGACGAACGCGGTGCGCCTCGAAATCTCTACTCCGAGCCGACGCTCCTTCGTTCACAAGCACGGCTCGTCGAGATCTGTGCGCGGGCTCTCGCCGGCGACGGGTCGATTCGCGCATTCGATCTCACGAACGAGATCGACGATGCTCTGCGCCTGCCGAGCCGCGACGCTGGTTGGCTGTGGACCGCGCTCCTCGCCGGCTCGGTGCGCCGCGCGGCGCCCGGCATCGCCGTCCAGTTCGGGGCCCATCTCCCTTCGCTCACGGCCAATACCCACATGCGCATCGACGATCTCGCCGGCGTCGTCGACGAAGATTGCATGCACGCCTATCCGCTCTACTGCGACGCGGCCCGCAGCTTTCTCGATCCCGAGCTGGTCCCGTTCTCCTGCGCGCTCACGGCGGAGCTCGCAGCTACCGGACGCGCACCGCTCATGCACGAGTTCGGCATCTGCACGGCTCCCAAGGGCAGTGCCGGGCTCACCATCACCGACGATTTTCTGGGAAGGCCTCTCCCGCAATACCTCGCCTCCGAAGAAGAGGGCGCGCGATACTACCAGGAGGTCTTGGACCGACTCGCAGCGACGGGCGCGGCTGGAGCCTACGCCTGGTGCTACGGCGATTATCATCCGGCGCTCTTCGGTCGCGCTCCCTTCGACACCGCCGTTCGCGAGCGGTCCTTCGGTCTCGTGCGCGCCGACGACAGCGAGAAACCCGCGGCAGAAGTCGTGCGCGCCTTCGCCGCGCGGCTCGTGCGCCGGGATGTCGCGTTCGGTCGGGCGCCCAAGCTTCTCGATATCACGGCGGACGCGTACTACGCCGCGCCGTCACATCACTTTCGTCGTCTGTACGAACGCTGGCTAACCGCGTGAGCGCGACGCGAGGTCACGCGCAGCTCTCAGTTATCGACGCAGAGATTGCTCGCCGCGCTGGTGACGATCGGTCCGATATTCGGATGATCGAGCGCGTGGGCGGGGTACGCGTAGAGGAAGTCGTAACACATCTCTTGCGTCGTGCTCGGGCCGAACCCGAGCGATCCCGTACCCATGTTGTCGAAGTAGCAAGTGGTTTGCAGCGTGTCACCCGGGTTCAAGATCGCCGGCGTCGGGTAGCTCACTTGGCTTGAGAAGGTGAACGGCTTGTCGATCAGGACCTCTTGCGCGCCGCCGACGCGGTTGATGAACGTCGACATGCGCGTGCCGGTCTTGTGCATGTGTGGCCAGGCCGCGAAGATGTTGATCGGGTCGCTCGGGCCCATGTTGATACGACCAGGAACGCACTTGCCGGTCGCGCTTCCGCTTGCACGCGGCGGAACGTTGATCTTTTCGGTGCCCGTCCACGTGATGGACGCCGTCTTGGGGCGAAACTTCGTCGACGCACAGATGCGCACGCCGCTCGCGTCTTGGAACGGTTTACCCGCGGGGTTGTTGTAGTGAAGCTCGAGGACGTAGTTGCCGGTTGGCGGAGCGAGCTCGAGCCCGACATCGGGCGGCAGTTGCAAATCTTGGTTGCCCGGCGCCCATCCCGTGACGAGCGCCTGCAAGGGGTGCTGACCGTCGCACATGATGTACGAGCCATCGGTGACCGGGAGCGGCGTCTGGTAAAAAAGCCAGTGGTGCAACGTTTCCGAGTTGTCGATGATCGTCGCGAACTGCAGCCCCTGCACCGGCACCTTCCAAGGCGAGGTGAAGTTGAAGCACGCGTAAAACTCGGTCGGCGGTAGAAAGAGCGTGCTCGTGTCGAAGGCTGATTTGTCGCCCGAGACCCCCTGTTGCCCATGCGCGCGGAATTCGACGCAAGTGGTGTCCTCATCGGTGGGCGCGTCGGGGAGCGCGGCGTCGCGCATGCCGCCACCGTCATTGGTGGGCGGCGTCACGCCGCAGTTGTCGCCCGGCGGCGTGCCCGCGGCGATCCACGCGTCGAGCGCGCCCATTTCGGCGGAGCTGAGGGAGCCGGTCTCTGGCATCCGCCCTGTGCCGCTGCGATGGATGCGGTCGGTAACCGATTGGTACACGCGAATGGAGGTGTCCTTCGGCGCCGCGCGCTGAAAATCTTGCCAAGTGACGAGCGACATCGGGGCACCAAAAGCAGGCGGCGAGCCGTGGCACGTTCCCGCGCAGCGCGCGTCGACGACCGTCTTCACGTTGCACGGCAGACCGTTCGCGCTGGCCCCCCCGCCGTCTCCACCGCTGCCACCCGACGCCCCCGATCCGGCCCATCCGCCTGCGCCGCCGGTACCGCCGGCACCGCCCCATGCGCCCGAGCCGCCCGAGGCGGGTCCGCTGCCGCTGCCGGTTCCGACAGTGCTGCCGCCGCTACCGCTGGATCGCAAAGGAGCGTCGCTGCCCGAACAGCCCACGATCAAGAGCGCAGCGGCCAAGAATGCCACCAACCCAGTGAGACGATGGTTTTGCTCCGACCCAACGCGCATTGGCTCTCCGCAATCCCGCCCGTTACCGCGTTTCACATAGCACGGGACCAGGCATCGGACCCGCGGAATGCCTTGTCGACACCACCGGCGGCGAGAAGTGAGTTGCCAATGCGCCGATCGATGAGCGGCGTGTGCGAAGCGATCGCGTGCTTTGGGCGCAGCGAGTACCGCGAGTGCGCCAGTTCTTCGTCATATCGGTACTCGTCCGCCAGTTTGCTGCAGACGTGTGCGCTACTTCGCCCCCATTGACTCGAGACGGCGCCGCAAGACTTGAGCATCAGGACCTTCAGGATGATCGACGAGGAAGGACTGAATTGCGGCCTTTTCGGATTCATAGCGACCGAGCGCTCGCAGCGCGCGAATCCGTCCGAACTCGGCCTCTTGCGCGAGCACACCTTTCCGTTCGTTCAAATAACCGTCGAACGCAGCGAGCGCCCCGGCGGGATCGTTCAACTCGGAAAGGAGCAGTCCGCCCAGCGCGACGAGCGCAGTGCGACCTTCTGCGCCGTGCGGGTCACTCGCGTAAGCGGCGCGGTAAGAATCGGCCGCTTCACGAAAGGCGCCTTGCGTGCGCAGAGCGCGCGCGCGACCAAGTAGATCGCGGGCGGGTGCGCGCGCGCCAGGCTCTGCCGCGCGCGGGGGCGCGGTTGCCGCGACCGGTGCCGGCGTGGCCGTAGGAACAGGCGTCATCGCGGTGGGGCTCGGCTCACTCGCGGTGCGCGCTGCTTCGCTCGAACCGCGCGGCGGCTCGGCCGACTTCTCGTTCCGCGCCGAGGAACGCTCTTCGCGCTCCGCGATCTCGGACGGTTTCTCGCCGCGTGCCGCGGGGCGATCTTCGCGGTACGTCAGAAGCGCGAGATCGCGGCGGCGATCGTGCTGAGTCAACGGCGCTGCCGCATGCGCGTCCCCGATGCGGACCTGTTCACCGGCGAGCAGACGCTGTTCGGCGCCGCTGCCCGTGGGCTGCACCACGACTTCGCCGCGCTCGCAGCGAGCCATGGTGTCGCCATTGGCCATGATCTCGACGGAGAAGATGGTGCCGACAGCGGTCACGGTGCCCGCCGCGGTGGCGACGCCAAAGCTCGTTCCCGGCGTTTGCGGAGCCAAGGAGACCACCACGCGACCCCGCACGAGATCGAGTACGCGGCGCGGCGAGACGAGTCTCGCCGTCGTGACCTCCGACCCTGCGCCGAGGCAAGCGGTCGCCCCTGGTGAAATCATTCGGCAGGTGGGCGAAGTACCGGCGGCGATGCGCGTTTCAGTGGCCGGCGCGAGCGTCGGAGTTCCGGACGGCAGGGTTTGCGGCGGCGCGACGGCCGGCGCGACGAAGTGTTCGCCGATGGACGCCGTCGGCACGGCAACGTGCGGACGGCGTGCCATCACGGCGATCGCGGCGGCGAGCGCGCAAGCTCCGAGCACCACGCCTGCCACCGTGCGTCGTCGCATCGGCAACGCGCGGAAGATCGACGACGGCGCGTCCTCGACGCGAGGAGCTCGGGCCGCGAGAAGGACCTGCTCCAAGATTTGCTCATCGAGCACCGAATCGAGTGAGGCACCGTCGAGGCTTCGCCACACGGCCGCTTCGTCAGCGCAGGACTTGCACGTCGCTTCGTGCGTGCGCTGAAAGCGGCGCTCTTCATCGGTGACGATTTCACCGATCGCTTCGCGATCGGAGATATCGATCCAAGGCTGACACTCTGCCCGCCTCATCGCGCCCCCCCTCGACCAGACGCTGTGTCGAGTAGCTGTTCGCGCCGAACAATGCGCCGGATCGCTTCGCGCGCCCGAAGGAGGCGATCCTTGACCGTGTTAGGTGACACTGCCGTAAGCTCCGCGATCTCCTCGATCGAGTATTCGAAGCCATGCCGCAGAACCAGCACCGTTCGAGCCGGCTCGGAGAGACGATCGAGGTACTCGCGGACGATGACGGATGGGTCGCTCGACCCATGGACCGCCATCTCGATGTCGTCCCACATCGTCGTGCCTTCGGCGCGCCGCTTGGCGGCCGAGCGAAGCGCGGTGCGAACGACGATGCGATCGGCCCACCGTTCGAGCGAGCTTTCGCCTCGGAAAGTGCCGGCCGATTTCAGGATCTCGAGCAGACTCGCCTGACTTGCGTCACTGGCGTCGGCGTTGTTTTGCAAGAGGGAGCGGGATAAGCGCTGAACACGTTCCATGAGTCTAGTTGCGACGAGTCGCTGTGCGGTGGGGTCGGCGGCTGCTGCCAAAGCCATGAGCTGCAGGTCCTCGGCGGTGTGCGAGGGTGCCGGCACGGTAGTAGCCGGTCCTTGTTTTTCTAGTGCATCGGACGCGCCGACTCGGGCGGAACGAAAAGCACTCACTTGGGATTCATACCACACGCGAGCCGGCAATGAACCGCCGGAGGGCCGACAAAAGGGCGCATTTCAGTACACTACCGCGTACATCCGCCCAATTCGACTGTCCCTGGCCACTTACCCTGCAGCTCATCGATCCGCGAGGCGACAGTAGCAGGATCGAGAGCTTTCGACGCAGCGCATCGATGGCCAGCTCGCACCGCCCATGCTAGCCGACCATCCGACCCATCCATGAGGAGCTCAATGAACAGGCGGCCTTCGGTAACTGCGTTGTTCCCAATACTGATCGGCTTTGCCCTGTGGGTAGCTTGCTCGAGCGACAGCACGAGCGAGCGTCCCAATACCGGCGGGTCGAGCAGCGGATCGACCACCTCCGGCGGGGCAACCTCGGGCGTGGGCGGCGGACTCACCACGACGGGCACCACGACCGGCACCAGCACCGGCACTACCGGCGGGCTTCCGCCCGGCACTGGATCTGGCGGCGCCGGGGGAGGCGGCAGGGGCGGGACCGGCGGCGGGGACGCCAGCACGACGCTCCCCCCACGCATCATCGACCGGACCGCCGGCAAAATCCCCCCTGACGGCGTCACCAAGATCACGACCGGGGGACCCAAGGGCGCGATGGCGTTCCTCTACCCGTATGACCAGACGGTCTTTCCGGGGGGCATCCTACCGCCGCTGGTGCAGTGGAAGCCCAACGCCACCGGCCCCATCGACGCCGTCTACATCCACATTTCTTCGAAGTTCTTCGACTATAAAGAAGTGTTCGGCCCCATCACGGCGCCCCAGATCGAGCTCCCGAAAGACGCGTGGGATGGGGCCGCCGAGCAGAGCCTAGGCGCGGTCGACCCGACGACCGTCGAGCTGACGACGATGAGCGGCACCGTCGTCACCGGTCCCATCACCGAGACGTGGGTCTTTGCGCGCGGGCAGATGAAAAACGCGGTTTACTACAACACGTACGGCTCGGCGCGCACGTTTCCTCCCAACGGCGCCGTCATGCGCATCTTGCCGCTGGCGCGCGAACCGGAAGTCGTCAAGACCGCCGTCGGCGCGGTTCCCGTTGGTCCTTGCTACTCGTGTCACTCGCTTTCCGCCAACGGCCAGATGCTCGTCGCGCAGCGTCATCAGTATCCGGGCGGGCCTTACACCAGCAACTCGTTCGACGTGACCGCCAATCCGAACGCCGATCCACCGCCGCTCGCCACGGCAGCGGTGGGCGACGAAGATTGGGGCTTCAGCGCGGTGTATCCCGATGGCTCCAAGCTTTTGACCGCGGCGCAGCCCATCGCGGCGGGTGGTTTCCCGGCGCTCTTCCCGTTTGCCGAGCAGAATAACCCGGGGATGCTCGGGCCGCGTCAGGCCAAGATGTTCGATACGCGCACCGGCGCGCCGATCCCCATCACGGGGCTCGTCGTCAACGCGAAGATGCCGGCATTCTCGCCCGACGGAAAGAAGATCGTCTTCAACGATCACGACAACGGTCAAGGGCACTCGCTCGCCGTGATGGACTTCGATCCGGCGACGAATACGTTCTCGAATCGCATCGAGATCTACAAAGATGCGACGCTCTTCCCCGGCTGGCCTTTCTTCACGCCCGACGGGCTCGAAGTGGTCTTCTCGCTCGGCAACGGATCGGACTATGCGACGATCCAAGACCCCCCCACGGGGCTCATCGTCAATCGCAGCAATCTCTACATCGTCGATATCAAGTTTCTCACCAAGCGCCCTCTCGATCTCACCAACGGCCTTGGCCTGCCAGCGCGCGATAAGGACCTCAACTACTACAGCACCGTCAGCCCGGTGGCGGCGGGCGGCTACTTCTGGGTGTTTTTCACGAGCCGGCGCACCTACGGCAACGTGATGGTGCAGCCCGAGACCGACTCGGTCACGAAGAAACTGTGGGTGGCCGCGGTCAACATCGAGAGCCAGCGCGGCGAATTCCCGAGCCCCCCCATGGGAGACCCCAGCCATCCGGCGTTTTATCTGCCCGGGCAGGAGCTCAGCTCGGGAAACATCCGCGCCTTCGCCACCCTGACGCCCTGCAAAGCGGACGGCTTAGACTGCACGAGCGGGCTCGATTGCTGCGGCGGCTTCTGCGTGGGGGGTAAATGCAAGCCTTCCACGCCGGAGTGCTCGAAGATCGAGGACAAGTGCACGACCAATACCGATTGCTGCGCCTTCATGCCCCCTCTCGGGTGCATCGGCGGGCGCTGCACGCTACCGCCCATCATCAAGTAGCGGCTACAACAGGTCGACGGCCAGTCCGAATCCCAACTTGGGCCGTATCGCATGCGACCGCAGGATGACGATGTTGGGCGAGGCGATGTAGGAATAGGGGTTGATGATCCCGTCGACCCCGCCCTGCGCCAAGAGCCGGATGCGAGGCAGAATCGACCAAGAGATCCCCGCCATCGCGCCAATCCCGAAGAACCATCGGCTCTCGGCTGGGCGCGCCTCGAAGCCCTCGTCGGTTTTGGCGACGGGACGCGTCACATAGTCGACCATCATCTCCATCTCGACCGTGGGTGCCAGACGGGAACCACCTTCGTATCCGACGACGATGGCGCCGGGATGGCGAACGAGGATGAGCGATACGGGCGGGGTGCTCGTGTTGATGGGTGCGAAGAGCTGCGAGCTTATCCCGGCATAGAACCCGCCTGAGTGCCAGCGCAGCCCGATGGCGCCTCCCGACTGCCAGCCGAGGCCCTCCCCAAAGGTGGTTCCCAAATAGGCGGCGGTCGCGGTGATCCCCTGTCGTGGCTTCCATGACGTCGGAGAAGCCGCGGCCGCCTCATCCGCCCTCGCTCGGGCGATGCCGACGTGCCCGCCGTCGAGGATCGCTTCGACCATCGAACGAACCACAATCGCGGCTTCCTCGAGGGCGACCCGCTTGCCTTGGGGCTTGACGCGAATTCGTCGCACTAGCGTGGTGTCGATGGCCGGCTCGGTGAAGGAGACCACCCATTCGCCGGGTGTGGCGGGGTCGATGGTCAACGTACCGATTCGATACGCCCCGTCCTTGCCTGGCTCGACGGTATTGGGCGGGTCGCCCGGCGCGCCGATGACGAGCCGAACGGGCAAACCCGTCAGATGGGCGCGTACGGCATCGATCATGGCCTGAGCGTCTTTGGCCTCCGGATCCACCGCAAAGACGACGACACCCGGCGCGCCTTCGCTGACTGGCTCGGCGGCCCACAGCGGCGCGGTGATCAACGCAATCAGGGAAAACACCGCCGCGACGATGGAAGCACGGCAGCCACGCACAGGCCGTCCGTACCAGACGGTTCTTCCGTCCACAAGTTTGGCCGTCAGCGAGCCCGAAGCGGCCGCGGCTCGGCCCCCAGCGAGAGCCGTGTTGCTCCTGTGCCCACGGACACCCACCAAGGACGCGCATTCGCGATAAGTGCGACGGAGTCGTCCATCGCGCTCATTACCGTTCATCCTTGTCGGCATTGCGATACCGATTGCCGAGAGTGCACGACATTGTCATCAATTCTGCGGCGAACGAGGCAAGTACACATCATTCAATCACTTCCTCGGCGTTGCAGATACGGGACGACGCGAGTCACTCCTGATGGCTGCATCTGCTTACACGTAGCGCTACGCGTGATTCTCAAAGCTTGTCGTCGCAATCAATGAAAAGCGCGCTATCTTAGGGGCCGTGGTGAAGCATCTTCCACCCGTGTGGGGGTTGTGTGATGGCGCTTCGAGTCGTGAGTGAGTTGCCGACTAATTTCGGTCTGGGGTAGAGTCCGCGCATTTACCGCCGTTTATTACGGTAGCGTATTTGATTGTGGGGGTGGCTTGAAGCGAGTTAGCCAAAGGTCGTTGCACCAAAGCAGGGGAGTATTGTCGTGAAAGATCCCATCGCAGGCCAAACGCTCGGGCGGTACGAGTTGCTGGTTCCCATAGCGAAGGGCGGCATGGCCCAAGTGTGGGCAGCGCGTCTGCGCGGAACTCGCGGGTTTCAAAAGATCTTCGCCATCAAGACCATTCTCGCCGGCGCGATGGACGATTCGCGCATGGAACGGATGTTCCTCCAAGAGGCGACGCTCGCGTCGCAGATCCATCACCCCAACGTCGTGACGACCATCGAGTTGGGAGAGGACGAGGGCATCCTCTACCTCGTGATGGAATGGGTCGACGGCGAGTCACTGAAGTTCATCATGTCGCGCGCGGCGCAGCGCGGGAACCTTCCCTTGCCCATCGCCGTCAATTTGATCGGCCAAGCGTGCAAGGGGCTGCATGCCGCGCACGACCTGCGCGACGAGTCCGGCACGCCGATCGGCGTCGTCCACCGCGATGTTTCGGCGCAGAACGTACTCGTCACGTACTCCGGCAGCGCCAAGTTGGTCGACTTCGGCATCGCCAAGGCGACTGCGGGCGCCGCCGGCGTCACGCAAGCCGGAGAGATCAAAGGCAAGTTCGCGTACATGGCGCCCGAGCAGGTGACCGGCGACGTCGTCGACCGCCGCACGGACATCTTCGGCATGGGGGTCATCCTCTATTTGCTCACGACGGGGCGGCACCCCTTCAAAGGCGTGCACACCGCCGAGACGCTGCAAAACATTTGCTCCAAGCGGCCGCCGCGCGCGCCGTCGTCAATCATTCCCGGCTATCCACCGGAGCTCGAAGCGGTCGTCCTCAAGTCACTCGCCAAAGACCCCAACGATCGCTGGGCCACGGCCAACGACGTGCTGTCGGCGCTCGAGCGCGCCATGCCGCAATCGCTCGACGGCAGCTTCGAGGTCCAGGTCGCCGATTACATGAACGAGCTGCTCGGCGATCGCGTGCGCGAACGCAGGATGCAGCTGCGCGTCGCGCAAGAGCAAGCGGATCGCGCCCGACCCGAGGGGATGAGTAGTCCCGGGAGCTACGGCTCACTGCGTGCGCTCACGGTCGGGGCCGAACTGGGCACGGGGACCGGGACGCATTCCTCCTCGGCCGCCAGGCTGCTCCTCGATCCCCGCGTGATGGCATCGCTGCCGGGGTTCGAAGCCGCGCCCCCCAGCCGTTGGAGGCGGACCGCGAGCGTCGTCGGCGTGGCCCTGGGCGCGGTCACGCTCTTTGCGCTCGGGCAATTCGTACATTGGGGTCCGCCAGGTGCCAGCGGAAACGCAGTCGCGCCGGCCCTCGCGCCTGCCGTCCCGGTTGCCCCGCCCCCGGTCGAAATCGTTGCCGCACCTCCGGTCGCAGCGATAGCTCCCACCGCAGCGCCCACCGAAACGGCGGAGGAACGAAGAGAAACCGCGCCGGGTCGCAAGGGCGTCGTCGTCCTCCGCAAAGGGCCAACGGGGCCGACGGCTCGACCGAACAATCCCACTTCACAGCCCGCGAGCAGCTCCGCGCCGCCCGCGCCTGCACCAGAGAATCGCACGCAGAATCACGATGTCGCCGCACCCAACTCATGGGATCCAGGGAGCTTCGGTGGAAGGCGCTGACCCGTAAACAGCGCCGAAGTTGCAGTCAGGGAGGGCAGTTCGACAGCATGAGACACCGTAAGAACGAAGTGTCGGCACTGGCAATCGACTGCCAGCAAGATCGTTGGAGTAGGGCTACGGCGACGCAAACCAACTGACCGAAGGTCGGGTGCAGCAATGCTCGTGGGGAGATCGAAGATGGCAGGGAACGGCTCGTTTGCGCGACGTAGGTTCGCGATCATCGTGGCGTCGCTAGGCGGTGTAGCACTCGCAAGCTGTGCATCGGGGCCCGGCGGAATCGTCGTCGACTCCGACGGCGCTGGCGGTGCCAAGGACAGCGCGACCGATTCGCGTGAATCGGGGGGCAGCTCGATGGCCGGCTCCGGCGGCGCAGCAGGTACGACTCCGGACAGCGCCGCGGACGTGGTGGTCCTAGACGTACCCGAAGATCGCAGCGGCGACGCTGGAATCCCTCCGCTTTGCGTCTTTTACACCGACCCGCCGCCAGTGCTCTTCTCCTTCGACGATGGCAGCGCCGATGGAACCGGCGACGTTGGCGCAGACGCGGTTGCGACCGAAGCGGGCTCCGCCGATACGGGCGCCGATACGGGCAGCGTCGATGCCATGCTCCCCGACGCGGCGGGCCAAGATGCGACGCTCATCGACGCTACGAGCGACGCGTCTACGGTCGACGCGGTTGCCGACGGGGGCGGTGACGCCTCGAGCGATCGCGGTGGCCGCGGGGGACCCGATGCGGGCGACGCAGGGCCGGCACCGAGCATCACTGTTCTCAATAGCCCCTTTCTCGGTCCCTATTTGGCCGATTCGGCGGGGCGAACGCTGTACACGTTCGGCAACGACAAGGCGGGCGATTGCAATTACTCGCCCATCCCCGACTGCGAGGCGGATTGCGCCATCGCGTGGCCTCCCTTCGACGCCGGCCCGCGGACGCTCGCGCCATCGCTCAACCCTCTCGTCTTCGGCTCGACCGCGCGCAACGACGGCGGCTCGCAAATCACGACGTATTACGGATGGCCGCTCTACTACTACCGCTCGGACACCGCGGGAGGGCAGATCAACGGTCACGCCAAGAGCAAGACGTGGCACGTGGCCACCGTGGCGCCGGCCAACATGATGATCATGCGGGACAAGACGAACCCGCGCTATATCGCCGACGGGGCGGGCCATACGCTCTATGTCTTCGATCAAGATAACGCCGGCACGGTCGGGTCTGACCCCATCAGCGCCTGCGTGGGGGATTGCCTCACTCAGTATCCGCCATTCCAGCGCAACCGCATCAACGCGGTGTCGTCGCTCGATACCAACGATCTCACTCTTTTCGTACGCGCGGACACGGGACGTCAACAAGTTGCCTATAAAGGGGCGCCTCTCTATTTGTCGGCGGCGGACATGCGGTCCGGCGACCAAAAAGGCGTGGCCATGGGGTGGATAGTGGCGGCGGCACCATGAGAAGAGATTTCTCTCGAATCCATCGTGAGCGAAGGCGCTACGTAGCGGCGCTCGCTAGTTGGGCGGCGATGGGCGTGCTCCTCGTAGCCGGCGACGCGCGAGCCGACCCCGCAGCGACGGAGAAGGCCGCCGCGGAGGTGCTGTTTCAGCAAGGCACGGATCTGATGAGCGAGAAGCAGTACGCCGCGGCTTGTGAAAAGTTCGCCGGCAGCCAGCAGCTCGATCCTGCGCTCGGAACGCTACTTCGCTTGGCAGACTGCAACGACCGCATTGGAAAGAGCGCGAGCGCTTGGGCGATGTTCAAAGAGGCGTCTTCCGTGGCGCGCTCGACCAAGGAGCCGGAGCGTCAGCGCATCGCGGACGAGCGCGGAGGCGAGCTCGAGAAGCGCCTCTCCAAACTGGAGATCAAGCTCGAAACCAGAAACCTGCCGGGGGGATTCGAGCTCAAGCTCAATGGCGTGAGCATCCCGCGCGCCATCTGGGACAGCGCGGTTCCCGTCGATCCCGGCCGCCAGAAGCTGGAAGCGTCCGCACCGGGGCGCGTCACTTGGAGTGGCGGCGTCGAAGTGCCGGACGGGCCCTCGACGCGCAGCATCGAAGTGCCGGCACTTGTCGCCAAACCGGCGTCGGCCGAGCCAGCACCTTCTGGTTCGGGGCTCTCCGCTTCGGGGTCCACATCGCAGCTACGCGACTCGGTGAGCTCGCCCGGGAGCACGCAAAGGACGCTCGGGTTCGTCACCGGCGGGCTCGGTATCATCGGTCTCGGGGTGGGCGGCTTTCTCGGCTACCGCGCTTACTCACAGAACCAAGATTCGTTGGCGCAGTGCCGTGCCGACGATTCCAACGCGTGCACGACCGACGGTAAGACCCTGCGCGAAGACGCCCGCAGCACGGCCATGGGATCCACCATCGCCCTTGCCGCCGGCGGCGTGCTCACACTGGGTGGACTCGTCTTGGTGCTGACGGCGCGATCCGAGTCTCGCCACGCGAGCTCGGAAATGCGCGTATCGACCGGGTTCGTCGGGCGCGGCCCCGGTGTCCAGCTGGAAGGTACGTGGTGATCATGCAATTTACGACGAACTGGAGCCGCATCAGCGGCATGATCGCTCTCATGCTTTCGGTGGCAGCCTGCGCCGATGTGCTCGGGATCGACGAAGCGCACATCGATCCTGGTTTGACGCCTGGGCCGGCGACGGGCGGCGGAGCGATTGACGCGGGCACCGGCGGCAGCAGCGGATCCCCTGCCGCGGAAACGGGTCCCTCGGGCGGAGGCGGCGCCGGAGGAAGCAGCGGAGCTCCTTCCATCGACTCGGGAAATCCAGCCGAGACCGGTCCGGACAGCGGCGATTCCCCGCTCTGTCGGCAATATTGCAGCGACATCATGGACTACTGCAATGGTGATCTGAAGCAGTACGTCGATGTGCCGCAGTGCCTCAAAATCTGCGCTCTCTACCCGGAGGGGGCAATCACCGACTCCGACGGCAACACGGCGGCTTGCCGGCTCAAATACGCGGGCAAGGCGCGATACGCCTCGGGATCAGAACGCGACGCTTACTGTCGCAAGGCGGGTCCGGGCAGCGAAGGCACGTGCGGAACGATCTGCGACGGCTTCTGCGCCCTGATGATGGCGGCGTGCACGCCCAAGTTCGCGCCCTACAACTATTCGAGCGTCGGCGATTGCCTCAACGCTTGCCGCGTTCTGAAAGACACGCCTCCCTACACGGTGTCCGACGGAACGCTGCCCGATCGCAACGACGCGCAGTGTCGCTTGTTCCATGTTTGCTCGGCGGTCATGGACCCCGACGAACACTGCGAGCACGCCATGGGCGTCACCATGTGTGACCCCAAGGGCGACGCGGGTCACGTGCACTGAGCGCCACTCGACGATCACGGGCCGGCCCTGCCATGCCGCGGGGCCTGCCGGTAGCGTCTCTCTAGCGCGCCGTCAGCATGGCGCTGACTTGGTGGCGGCGCGTCCGGCTCACTCCGAGCTCGGTTCCACCGCGGAGGATGACACGGTGCTCGCCGCTCGCATGGGTGCGCAGCTCGACGATGCGCTCGGCGTTGACGATGGTCGATCGATGAATGCGGACGAAAGAACGCGGCAACATCGCCTCGAGATCACGCATCGATTCACGGTAAAGAACATGCTTCGTGCCGGCATGAAGGAGCACGTAATAGTCCTCGGCTTCGATGTAGTCGATTTCGGCGACGTCGATCACGGTCACCGAGCCGGCGGCGCGCACGACCAGGCGCTCGAGAGGCTCGCGCGCGGGGGGCATTTTGATGGGATCGGCCAGCAGATCCCGGCCGAGCAGCGTACCCAGCTTTTGGACGACGTCCTCCATGCGGGCGCGACGCACCGCTTCTTTGGCGCGCCCGAGAGCACGCGCGAAGCGCTCGTCGTCGAAAGGTTTGAGCAGGTAATCGCGGGCGCTGGCGTCGAAGGCGCGCAGCGCGTGTTCGTCGTACGCGGTGACGAAGACGATGGCCGCCCGACGTTCGGGCCCGAGCGCGTCCAGCAGCTCGAATCCGCCCAGCCCGGGCATACTGACGTCGAGAAAGACGAGATCGGGATCCTCCGCGCGGATGCGCTCCACGGCTAACGCGCCGTCTGCGCATTCCCCGATGCCCGCGATCTCCGGATCCTTCGCGAGCAAGCAGCGCAGCGTGGCGCGCGCCAGCGGCTCGTCGTCCACGATGAAAGCC
>DATHEQ010000090.1:0-5355 GCA_035318505.1 Polyangiaceae bacterium
TGAAGAGGAGATTCATACTGAACGCCCGTATAGTGAGACCGAGCAGCGCGTCAAGGCGTCGTTCAGAGTCCGCGATTCCCTTGGGTTTCGCGGGGCGCGCGGCGGCTCCCGGCGGCGCTCCGGAATGAGCTAAGAACCGTCGCATGGCACCGCTCTTATTGGCCTTGGTGGCGCTCCTCGCCTCGCTACCGCTCGTCCTCGCGATCGTGCGCGCCAACGAGCTCTTCTTCGTGCGCGTTCGTGATGGGGGCATCCGCCTCGTTCGCGGCCGGGTGCCTTCGCGCCTCTTCGACGATCTCGCCGACGTCGTGCGCAAGCCCGCCGTCGTGCAGGCCGATCTTCGCGCGGTCAACGAAGGCGGACGACCTAGGCTCTACGCCGAAGGCGAGCTCTCCCCCGAGCACAAGCAGCGGCTTCGCAACGTGATCGGCACCTGGACGGTGCAGCAGATCCGCAACGCCCCGCGCGGACGGCGCGAAGCCTGAGACGAGCCGCCACCACGAACGATCACACCTCGGTGTGCCGCTGCACGATGCGCGCGATCAAGCCGTATTCCTGCGCCTGCGAGGCGTTCATCCAGAAATTGCGCTGCGTGTCGGCGACGATCTTGTCGTAAGGCTGCTTCGTCTCGCGAGCGAAGATGCGGTTGATGCGCTCGCGCACGGCAAGGATCTGCCGCGCTTCGATTTCGATGTCGGAAGCCGCGCCCCCGACGCCGCCGAGCGGTTGATGCAGGAGAAAACGCGTGTTCGGTAGGGCAAAGCGACATTCTGGCTTGGCCGCTACGAACACGGCGGCGCCCGCGCTCGCGACCCAGCCTGTGCCGATCATGCGCACCTCGGGCTCGATGAATCGAATGATGTCGTGAATCGAATCACCCGATTCGACGTGCCCGCCGGGGGAATGCACGAGCATTCGAATGGGAGCCGAGCTCTCGGCCGCGAGCGCAAGGAGTTGTGCCCCGACCCGCTCGGCGAGCGCGCTCGTGATCTCACCGAAGAGCAAAACGGTGCGCGACGCGTAGAGCTTCGCCAGCGCGCTCGGCGGGAAAAGAGGGTCGCGGGGGTCGCTTTTTTCGTCGCTTCGTTCGGGGTTTTCCATGAGCGTGTCGTCCGGTAAGCCCCAAGATGCCTTCGCGCGAGCGCCCCGGCGATGGCAGAGCGGCTCGAAGCTTTGTCCGATCGTCTCAAGATCTGGACCACACCCCAGAAAAGCGTCATGGATGTCCCATGGACGAGCGCGAGAAGAGCCTTTCGGCTGCGGTAACGCTTTTGCGCGAAGAGCTGACGAGCGGGAACGCCGTGAGCCACGACGTGATGCAACGTCTGCTCGACGTCGTGCTCACCGCCATCGGCCGGCGCAACGTGCGCGCGCTGCGCACCGCGGCCAAACGGCCGCCCATGGACGTGCGTATCGCGCGGGTCCTCGTAAGCGTGCGCGAACACTTGTCGGAACGGTGGACCATCGCCAAAATGGCCAAGATCGCCGGCATGTCACGCGCCGCTTTCATCCGGCTCTTCCGGGCAACGACCGGTGCTCCTCCCCTCACCTATGTGACGCGGCTGCGCATCGAAGCGGCGCAAGCGCTCCTCGCCGAAACGGACGAAGCCGCGGCGAGCATCGCCGAGCGCGTCGGTTACGGATCGGTCTACGCGTTCAGCCGCGCGTTCTCGCGGCTCACGGGCAAACCGCCGGTGCTCTTTCGCAGGACGGCGCGCGCGGAGAGCGCGCGGATCGTGGGGCGCGCCACGATGATGCGCATCGCCGCGTAGCTAGCGACGCGCGCTACACCGCACAAGTCGTGCTCACTTCGTGCCGGACAATTGCACGGAACGCACGGCACTTTGGTACCTATTGGGCAGCTGAACCGCATCGAGGGCGACCCGGATCTCGTCTGCGATGCACGTGCCGAGCGGTGTGCGGGCGAGCGGGCCTTTCAGCTGAAACGAGAGACCCACCGGGTCAAACTCGCTTTCTTCATCTTCGTTGAAAAGAGTGAAGCGTACCTCGGGCATCCCCTCCTCTCGGTAGCGCTGTGCACAACGGTCGACCGCACCTGTTCGCTCGAAATCTGCGATGAATCTCTGCAGGATCTCGTCGCCGGGCGGACGGTCACCCGGTTCGTGCAACCGGTAGTACTGATGGCTTCGCATGGCCGTCATGGTGCGCACATTGCGTCGCGACCACTCGCGATCGATGAGAGGACTCGTGGACGAGTCCGTGTCCCTGCTGACGCGACACGTACGCCCCCGGCATTCGATCTCCGGCACAAAGTCATTTCCGCCGTCGGTTTGAACGACGTGTCGGCGAAGCTCGCTCTCGAGCGCTTCGTTTCGTGGAGTGTCACGTGCGAGACGATTGAACAAGTCCCTCCCGTTTTCGAACCTCTCCCCTTGCCTCTTCATCTCGGCAATGTTGGTCGAGAGTTCCGCAATCTGCTGGCGGCACGACTGCAATGCTAGCGGCGCAGCATGAGATTGCGTCGCCAAGACGGGTGTGGGTACGGCCGACGGCAGACTCATAGGCTGCGGCGCAGCCGGTCGTTCGACATGAGCGATGGTTTGCTGCGACAGATAGAAGACGATGTTCGCTGCCAAGCTGGCGGCCAATAGCGCGACGAACGCCGGTCCTTTCCACGAGCGCGCCATTCAGTGCACCTTGCCCGGGACGCCGGCATCGACCTCGTGTAGCCGGAAGTAGATCCTCTCCTCGCTCAGCGGCGCTCCGGTGATTGCATCCTCCGTGGTGTGGGATCCCCGAAAAGCCCTGAGCGTCGTCAGCCTGAGCAGCTCGCTGTCTCTTTGAAGAGGTAACCAATCGTTTGCTTGCGGCTTGCCGTCACGCACGATGGTCAGCCGGCAAACGACATCGCGGCATTCAACGACATGGTTCGGCGGAGCGCCACCGTCGACGCTCAGCACTCGCGCGAGCAGCGGCCGAAATGTCGCCTCTGCGTCGGCGTTCGGAACCCCCATTCGAAAGATCTTGAAAGGCGGGAGCACGTCGCGCAGCTTCTGGGCGACTTGCGCGGCCTCACTTTGCAGCGACACAAAGCGGCTCAGACACTCCGGCAACGTCTCGCTCACGAGCGACGGCGATGAGGAGCTCTCGATGAAGGGCGCCGCCGCATCTTCGTCATTCCAGGCGGCCGTCACGGTGGTTTCGCGCGCCTGCGATCTGGGCGAAGCAGCGCGGTAAAGAAGCGCGGCGTTCAGCGCCAAGCTGGCGAACAGGAACACGCATCCCAGACCCCAGAGACGATTCATCGCCGATTATCGTCCTGCCTATTCCGTTGCAGCGGAGATTGCGGTGCCCAGGGACGGAATCGAACCGCCGACACGGGGATTTTCAATCCCCTGCTCTACCGACTGAGCTACCTGGGCAACCTGCGGTGCGGGCACCGCAATTCGGCGCGCAGACTGCCGTCCGGGGGCGGGAAAGTCAATTGATCAGTTGAGATCGGGCTTCTTGTCGGTCGGCTCGGCGCGGTCGGAACCGGGCGACGGGCGATCCACCGGCGTCTTCGCGCTTGCCCCGTCGGGCGCTCTGACCGCCGCGGGCTCGGTCGGGGGCTCGTCGTCGACGACTTCCGCGGGGGTCAGGTTGAAGGTCAGCTTCCCGTCTGCCGCGTCGACTTCGACGTTGCCGCCGTTTTCGAGCTTACCGAAGAGGAGCTCGTCACCGAGCGGCTTTTTGATCTCGTCGTCGATGAGGCGGTCGAGAGGGCGGGCGCCAAAATCGGGGTCGTACCCCTTTTGGGCGAGGTATTCGACTGCGCCGTCCAAGAGGTGGATGGTGACGCGTCGCTCGGCGAGCTGCGCTTCGAGCTCTTTGATGAACTTGACGACGATGTTCTTCATCACCGCGGGGTCGAGCGGCGCGAACTGAACGCGCGCGTCGAGGCGATTGCGGAACTCGGGGCTGAAGAGGTTCTTGAAGGCCTTGTCGTCCTCGCCCACTTTGCCCCGCTCGCCGAAACCGAGCCGAGTCGCGGCGAGATCGCGCGCACCGACATTGCTCGTCATGATCAAGATGACGTGCCGGAAATCGGCGGGTTTGCCGTTGTTGTCCGTCAAGGTGCCGTGGTCCATCACTTGAAGCAGCACGTTGAAAACGTCGGGGTGCGCCTTTTCGATCTCGTCGAGCAGGAGCACGGCGTGAGGCGTCTTGGTGACGGCATCGGTGAGGAGACCGCCGCGATCGAAGCCGACGTACCCCGGCGGCGCTCCGATGAGACGCGAGACGGTGTGCCTCTCGCCGTACTCGCTCATGTCGAAACGCATGAACTCGATACCGAGCGCCTTGGCGAGCTGTTTGGCGAGCTCGGTCTTGCCGACGCCGGTGGGCCCGGTGAAAAGAAACGAGCCAATGGGCTTGGTGGGTGCGCGCAGGCCCGCGCGCGACAGCTTGATGGCGCTCGCGATCTCGCGAATCGCGCGCTTTTGGCCGAAGACCGCGCCGTCGAGTGTCGTCTCGAGATCGCGCAGCTGCAGCTTGTCCGACGACGACACTTGTCGCGGCGGGATCTGCGCCATCTTGGCGACGATGTTCTCGATGTCGGCCACGTCGATGCGGGCGCCTTTGCCCTTGTTCAGCTTGGCGGCGGCCCCGGATTCGTCGAGCAAGTCGATGGCCTTGTCGGGCAGCTTTTTGTCGCGCAAGTAGCGATCGGCGAGCGTCGCGGCCGCTTCGATCGCCTCAGCGGTGTACGTGACGCCGTGGAACTCCTCGTAACGCGGGAGGAGCCCTTTGAGAATGAGTGCCGTCTCGGCGACGCTCGGCTCCCCCACTTCGATCTTTTGGAAACGCCGGGCGAGGGCGCGGTCGCGCTCCATGTGCGAGCGGTACTCTTGAAATGTGGTCGCGCCGATGCAGCGGATCTTGCCGGAAGAGAGCGCCGGCTTCAGCAGGTTCGACGCGTCGAGCGTTCCGCCGGAGGCCGATCCGGCCCCCATCACGGTGTGCAGCTCGTCGATGAAGAGGATGCTGCCCTCCCGCTTCTCGAGCGCGTTCACGACGGCCTTGAAACGCTCTTCGAAGTCGCCGCGGAACTTGGTGCCGGCGAGGAGCGAGCCCATGTCGAGTGAGAAAATGCGCGCCGAATTGAGCGCCTCGGGGACTTTCTTTTCGTGGATGCGAAGGGCGATGCCCTCCACGATGGCGGTCTTGCCAACGCCGGCGTCGCCGATGAAGAGGGGGTTATTCTTGCGGCGGCGGGCGAGGATCTGAATGGCGCGTTCGACCTCGTTCTCGCGACCGATGAGCGGATCGATGAAGCCTTCCGCCGCTTTTTGTCCCAAATCGACGCAGTAAGCCGCGAGCGGGTCTTTGGCGGCTCCCTCGCCGCTGTCTTCT
>DATHEQ010000091.1:0-17795 GCA_035318505.1 Polyangiaceae bacterium
GAGCTCCCGTTCCAGTCGGCTCATCGCCGCCTTGACCTGCTCTTTGAGCCCATCGGCCAAAACGGTGTCCTTGGCGTCGCCGGCTGTGACCGGGATCGCCTGGCGCGGGCTCTCCGGCGCGCCCTCCCGGACCTCGAGGGGAAGATCGATGACGCGTACGCACTGTGTGTCGCAAAAGAGGATGGCACGTTCGAGCACATTTTCGAGCTCCCGGATGTTTCCCGGCCAGGCGTACGAAACGAGACGATCCATGGCATCCGGTTCAATTCCGGACACGTGCTTTTTGAGCCGAGCGTTGAATTTATCCACGAAATGCGCGCCGAGGAGGGGAATGTCGCTGACCCGTTCGCGCAGCGCGGGAAGCGCGATGGGCACTACGTTGAGGCGGTAGTAGAGGTCCTCGCGAAAGGTTCCCGCCGCGATCTCGCGTTTCAGGTCGCGATTGGTAGCGGCCACCAGACGCACGTCGACGCGGATGGTCTTGATCCCGCCCACACGCTCGAACTCGCTTTCCTGCAGAACGCGGAGGAGCTTCACCTGCATTTCGACCGGGATTTCCGCGATCTCGTCGAGAAATAGCGTGCCCCCCGAGGCGAGCTCGAAACGCCCAGGCTTGGAAGTGACGGCGCCGGTGAAAGCGCCGCGTTCGTAGCCGAAGAGCTCCGATTCCATCAGGTCTTTGGGGATCGCCGCGCAATTGACCTTGATGAACGGTCGCTCTTTGCGTGAGGAGTTCTCGTGGAGCGCGCGCGCCACGAGCTCCTTGCCCGTCCCGCTTTCGCCCGTGATGAGGACGGTGGTCGGCGTGTTCGCGACGCGCTCGAGGATGGTGTAGATGCCGACGATCGGTTCGCTCTCTCCGATGATGCCGAAGCGGGCACCGGCCCCTTCGCGCGCTTCTTCGCGAGTGGCCTCGGTCTCCGCCAGATCGCGCGTTCGCAGCGCCTTCTTGACGATGGTGCGCACCTCCGCCTGATCGAAGGGCTTGGTGATGTAGTCGAACGCGCCGGTTTTCAGGGCTTCGACGGCATTGTCGACGGTGCCGTGGGCCGTCAAGATCACGACGGGCAGCTGGGGATCGCTGCGCAGCGCTTGCCGCAAAAGCTCGAGACCATCCATCTTCGGCATTCTGAGATCGGTGATCACCAGATCGATGTGATGCTCGCGCAGCACGCTGAGCCCGGCTTCGCCGTCAGGCGCGGTGTGCACCTCGTAGCCGTCCCTCGACAGCTGCGCGGTGAGCACGCGGCGCAAATTGGCCTCGTCGTCGACGACGAGGATCTGCTTCTTTTCCGGGAGCATCATGGGTGTTTGACGGGCGACGACGAGGGGAAGGCGCCGATTTACGCTAGAGTTTTTGGATCGCGGCTGCTGATCGCTCTATGCTGCTCGGCGCGGACATGACGAACGGTCGGAGGGTCGACATGGGATTATCCCTCAGAGGTTTTCTCGTGGCGGGGATCATTTCGTTCAGCTCGGTCGCCGCGTTCGGGGCCGATCCCAAGACTGGCGCCGATCCGAAAACGGTGTTTCCTCCCTGTACCACGACTGCCACCGAGGCCGATCGGAAGGCCGCACAAGGCGCCTTTGCGGCAGGTCAGGGCTCATTCAACGAGGCCGACTATTCGACGGCCATCACCTATTGGCGTGACGCCTATCGGCGGGACTGCTCGGCGCACGCCTTGCTCCTGAATTTGGCGAGGGCCCATGAGCTGAAAGGCGATCGTGGCGAGGCAGTGAACGCGCTCGAAACGTACCTGCAGCGCAAGCCCGACGTCGCCGAAGGCGATCAAATTCGCCGCCGAATCGAAAACTTGAAGGCGCAGACCGCCGCCGCCGAAAAACCAGCGCCTGCACCGACGCCCGTGGCAGCAGCGGTTCCCGTGGCCGCTGCTCCGCCTCCCAGTGCGCCGGCGCCGGCCGCTCAGCCGCCCCCGCCGGACTCCGCGGAAACGAGCGGTTCGCGCAGCCCGATTCCGCTCGTTGTTGCCGGCGGCGGTCTTGTTTTGGGCGTGGTCGGTGCCATCGTGGTCGTAGGCGGTGTCGCGAAGGTGCAAAGCGCAGAAGAAACATGCCCTTCGCACGAATGCTCTCGCGATCTCCCTGCCGACTTGCGGGACGCGGCGATCGCAGAAGGCAACGCGGGGCGCCAGCAAGAACTCATTGGCGGCCTGGTGCTCGGCGCAGGCGTTGCGGCCCTGGGCGGCGGGCTCCTTTGGTACTTCCTGTCCTCCCCGTCGAGTGACGCACCGCCGAAGACGGCGTTTACGCTGGGTCGTGCTCGGGCGACGCCCGCCGTGAGTCCCGGTTATGCCGGGGTATCGCTGGGCGGAAGCTTCTGAGCTCGAGCGCCTCATCCCCCGTCCGGCTCATCGCGCAACCGCGTTAGCACCGAGCTTTAGCCTTTAGCGCGCACGCGTGCCGCGAGCGAGAGATCACTCGAAGCGGCGGACCCACGTGATGAACGCAGCACGACCACGCTGCGCTGCGCTGCCGGGCGCCTCGTGACGACCTTGCGACTTTCGCGCGCGTGCGCAAGCACGCCGGTAGCGGCCGATCCTAAGGAACACAAAAGGCAAGCTAGAACACCGAGCGGTGTCGTTCGGTGTTCTAGCTTCGCCGCGAGGCACGACGAGCCACGTAGGCGGCGCGCCGGTGAAACTTACTTCTTCTTCTTAGCCGGAGCGGCCTTCTTCTTGTCTGCCTTCGTCGGCTCAGCCTTGGGGGGCTCAGGGGGCGGAGGAGCAGCAGCCGGCGGCGGCGGTGCCGGAGCGGGCTCCGGTGTTGCCGCAGGGGCAGGCGGCGGGGGGGGCTCCGGAGCAGCAGCCGGAGTTGCCGGTGTCTCCGAAGCGGGAGCCGCAGAAGCGGCCGCGCTCGGGTCAGCCGGGGGCGGCGTCTCGCTCGACCCACCACCGCAAGCCGCGATCGCAGTGGCGACTGCTAGCGGCGCGAAGAGCACAACGGATTTCCAGTTAGACATGACTCGTAACCTCCGCGCCCGGCTGGTAATGGGAACGGACAAAAACTTCAAGTAAAAGCAGCTTCGCGCGTTCGGCCGAGTGTCCCCGGGCGCGTTCGATCGCGCGCTCGGCTGCGTCAGGCCCGCTCCGACTGACGCGCTATAACTTTCCGAAATTGCAACGATTTCTAGAACTTCGCACCTTGGGCTCGAATCGACTTCGTCGCGCGCCTAGGCGTCGGCGCACTTCCTTCGAAATTTTCGGCGCTCAAACGGCGATCAGCCCCCGTTTGCAGCGGCTCGGGACGAGCCTGCATCAACCGCAAACCTTGGTGTTCGCATCGTCGCTTCTTCGAGACGCGGGTGCTAGCCGGGGAAATCAAACATCTCGCGCGTTGCGGCGCCCTGCACGCGCGGCTCTCGTGGTAGCGTGCGCGCCGCCGGATAGGCGAGCCCGCCGGCGGACTTCAACCCTCTTTTCTAGGTCGATTCACCATGCTCAAATTCAGCCTACCGACTGTTGCCGTACTTTTTAGTCTCACCGCTCTCGGTTGCAGCTCCACCGACACCCCCAGCGGCGCGGGTGGAACTGGCGGTGCGGGTGGAAGCGGTACAGGGGGCGCCGGCGGCGGCACCGGTGGTTCGGGAGGTAGCGGCGCGGGTCAGGGCGACTCGGGAGCGTGCGCGAAATTCGACTACACGAATTACATGCCGTCGATGTCGCCGACGCTGAAGAATGACATTCAGCCGATCTTCACGATCTCGTGTGCGCTCAGCAGTTCATGCCACCAGGCCGGAAGCAGCCATCATCCGAACCTCGGTCCGTCGATATTCCAGCTCGACGGCGGCAAGCCGAACGACACCATCCTCCAAGCAATGCTCACCGAGTTGAACAAACCGTCGGTTGAAGTCGCGGGTCGCAGCATCATCGTGTCCGGCAAACCCGAAGAAAGCTACCTCGTCAACAAGATCGAAGGCACGAACGATTGCTCCGGCTTCGTTTGCATGGGGCCGGACAAGTGCGGGATTCGGATGCCCGACCCGAGCACGCCACTCGAGAAAAACCAGATCGAGCTGATTCGCGCCTGGATCAAAAAGGGCCTGCAGATGTAGGGTTCGTCCCGCGGCGCACCGATCGCGGAGCCCGCGAGCCATCGCCATGATGAGGCGCCTGTCTTGATTGGCCGGTTGACTGGGACCGTAGCGGCAGAAGAGGCAGACGGCACTTTCGTGCTCGATGTCGGCGGTGTGGGGTACGAAGTCCTCGCCCCCCTCGGCGCGCTCGGCCGAGCCAAGGGGCACGCTGCGTCAGGGGGTGAGCTGACCTTTTACGTGCACACCCACGTGCGCGAAGACGCGCTGTCGCTCTTCGGATTCGCGACGCCTGAAGACAAGTCCGCGTTCCGCACGTTGATCTCGATCTCCAATGTCGGGCCCAAGATGGCGCTCGCGCTCCTGTCGGCGTTGACATCGGAAGAGCTCGCGCGCGCGGTCGGGAACAAAGATCTGACCAAGCTCGTCGCCATTCCTGGCATCGGAAAGAAGACCGCCGAGCGGCTCCTTCTCGAGCTGAAGGACAAGCTCGCGCCGGTCGCACGCGCGCGTCCCGGGGACAAACGCGAACAGGCGACGCACGGGCCAGGCCCCTCCAACGCCGAGCTCCTTGCGAGCGCCCTCACGCGCATGGGATACCGGCCGGCCGAAGCCGATCGGGCCATCCTACATCTCGGGGGGCGCATCGATACCGAGCCCGTTCAAATCCTCGTGCGCGAGGCGCTGGCCGTCCTGGCCCGCTAGCCCTTGCTAGCAATGGGCCCTGCCGCTGCACGAAAAGCGTTCTGGCCTTCGGGTAAGCGCGTGTCGGCGAGAGCGGGCGAAACACGCGAGCGAGGGATTTCTCCTTCCTTGACCCGCACTCTGGTACATAGATAATCACGAAGACTTACAGGGCATCACGCTCGCGCGGAACTACTGGGTAGGTTCGCCGAGTCGCAGAGCTTCGCTGTACCCCGCGGTTTTTGCAGAGACGAGTCCGTTGGTCGAGGAGGCCCCCCGGTGATCACCTGTCCCAAGTGCTCGAAAGAGAACCAGGACCACTACAAGTTTTGTTTGGGATGTGGGGCCGAGCTGCCGCGCGACGTCGCGCCCAAGGCGTTTTCGCCGCAGACGCCGCCGCATGGAATCAAGCCGTTTCAGGGCGGAGCCTCGGGTGCCGCGCCTCTGCCAGCGGCGCCAGCCGCACCTCCTGCTCCGCGCCCCGTCGCCGCCGCACCTGCGGCCGCGGGTCCCGGGTGTCCGCAATGCGGGCACGTCAATGCGCCGAGCAACAAGTTCTGCGCATCGTGCGGCTACAACATGAGCTTGATGTCCGGTGCGCCGCCCGCGGCCGCTCCGGCTCAGGCTCAAGCGGGTGGGCCCGGTCAAGTCGTATTGACGGCGCTGCGCGCCGACGGCACGGAAGCGGGCACCTTCGCGCTCCCCGGCCAAGTGACGTCGATCGGTCGCGACGCGGGCGGAATCTTCGCAGGCGATAGCTACCTCTCGCCGCGGCATGCGACCTTCACCGTGCGCGGCGTGAAGGTGTTCGTGAAGGACGAGCTTTCGCTGAACGGCGTCTACGTCAAGCTGACCCCCGAGCAGCCCGTCGAGCTGCAATCCGGCGACGTGTTTCGCATCGGACAAGAGATCATCCGTTTCGAGGTGCTCGCTCAGCCGCAAGCGTCGCCCGACGGCGTCGAACGGCTCGGCAGCCCGTCCAAAGGCTATGTCGGCCGCATCTCGCTTTTGACGGGTCGTGACACGACTGGCAACGCGTATCCCGTGCCGGAACACGGGCTGCACATCGGCCGCGAGCGCGGCGACATTCTTTTCCCCGAGGACGGCTACGTCTCTGGTCTGCACTGCCTCATCGGCTGGGATCAGAACCGTGCGTACCTCACCGACCTCGGCAGCTCCAACGGTACGTTCGCGCGCCTCTATGCCGACCGCGAAGTCCGCAACAACGACGTGCTGCTGATGGGCCAGCAGCTGTTTCGCGTCAACTTCTGAGCAGACGGTGATCGTCGCTTCACCATGACGGCCCCTCGCCTACCGATCCGAGTCGTTGCGGCGGTCATCGCCGAAGGGGGGCGCTATCTCATCACGCAGCGCCGCCCGACCGCCGTCTTGCCGCTCTTGTGGGAGTTTCCGGGCGGTCGCGTGGAGCAAGGAGAGAGCGACGCCGCCGCGCTCAAACGCGAAGTGCGCCACCGGCTCGGCGTCGACATCGACGTGGGACAGCTCATCTCGTTCGTGAGCCATCCCTACGAGCACTACGTCGTCGACCTTCACCTTTACGATTGCCGCGTCGTCGCTGGGCAACTGCGCGCCGCCAACGTCAATGACTTCCGCTGGGCGACGAGCGACGAATTCGATCGGCTCCCCTTCACACCGGCCGATGAGGCATCGATGAATAAGCTGCTCGGGCTAGGTTGAGCGCATGGATCATCGGACCAGGTACGCTTGGCGAAAAACGCGGTTCGTCTGGTAGACTGAAACCTTCCCCCAAGTCTGGTCGTGACAGGAAGAAGGATAGAGCGGCATGTCGGATGAGCTCGTTTCCGTGTCGCTCGATGTGCGGCTCGACGCGAAAAAAGTCGTCCTGCGCGCGCCGCGAGCTACCGACATCGCCGAGTTGCGCGGGCTACTGATTCGCAATGCGGAGCATCTTCGGCCCTGGAGCCCCTCGCCGCCGCCGGGTACGAATCCGGCCGGGTTCACCGAGCTCGGCCGATCGATCGCGCGCCATCGCCGCGACTGGAAAGCGGGGTCCGGGTACGTGTTCGTCGTGCAGCTGCGGGTTCCGCGCGAGCCCATCGTGGGGAGGATCGCCTTGAGCTCGGTAACCCGCGGGCCGTTCCAAAGCGCTCAGCTCGGGTACTGGATGGACGCCGGTCACGTGCGGCGCGGTCTCATGTCGGAAGCGGTCGACGCGGCGCTCGGGTTCGCCTTCGATCGGCTCGGTTTGCATCGCATGCAGGCTGCGGTGATGCCGACCAATCACGTCAGCCGCACGATCTTGCAGAAGCGCGGTTTTCGCGAAGAGGGCTACGCCGAGAGGTATTTACGGATCGCGGGCAAATGGGAAGATCACGTGCTCTACGGTTTGACGCTCGAAGAGTGGCGCCCGTCCTGGCGAGCGGCTCACGAAGCCGACCATCGCGCCGAAGCGTTCACTGCGACCGAAGCACCGTCGCGTGCCGCACCCACTGACACCGGGACGACTGCCGCAACCGAGGGCGCGATCTGGACGATGCATCGTTCGTGTTGATGCAATTGCTCGGTGACGTGCTGAGCCCGCCGCGCTGCGTTGCTTGCGAGCTCGCCGTGCGACGCGCTCACGTCTTTTGCCCCGCGTGTGCCGCCACCGTGGAGCGCTGCGGCGCGGCTGATGCAGACATCGCTAGCGACGGCGTAGCGTTCGCTTATTACGGGGGCGCGCTGGCGACAGCCATTCGGCGCCTGAAGTACGAGGACCGACCGTACTTGGCCCGACCCCTCGGCCAACTTCTGCGCGCCGCATGCCGCGCCGCCGAGCTCGACGTGAGCGCGGTTCTACCGGTCCCGCTCCATCCGCACCGCTTGGTCGAGCGCGGTTACAACCAGGCCGCGCTCTTGGCCGCCCACGTTGCGCGCGAAATCGGCGTGCCCCTCGTGACGACGGCCCTCGTTCGGCCTGTTGACACCGCGCCACAAGCAAAGCTCTCAGGCGCGGCGAGGCAGGCCAACCTTGTCACGGCCATCGAGGTGACCGGGCGGGCAGCGGTCAAAGATCAGGTTTTGGCCGTCGTCGACGACGTTTCGACCACCGGGGCGACGCTCGGCGCTTGCGGGCGCGCTCTCCTTGCCGCTGGGGCGCGGCGCGTCGTCGGTGTCGTCCTGGCGCGCACCGCCTCCAGTGCCCAGCGTATTGCACCTGGGCTTGACGCCGGGGCCGTGCTGGACATAGGGGACTCGCAGGTCCAGGTGAGTTCGAGATGCGCTAACGTGCCGTTGCGCGCTAACCTTCGCAACTGAGGTGACCGTTGGCCGGCAGCGGCGAGAAGTGGCGCTGGGCAGATTCGGAAGGCGTGCAGCGGGTCGTGTCGACAGACGAGCTGCGTGCGGCGCTTGCCAATGGGGTATTGCCCCCGACGACGCTCGTCTGGCGAGCGGGCATGCCCAAGTGGCAAAAAGCCAATGAGCTGCCCGATCTCACGTCGGCGCCGACGCCATCGCTGCGCGCAACGATCGTTGGCATTCCACCACCCCCAGCGTCGGTGGTTGCGGTGCAAGCGGCGTACGAGCAAACGGGTTTTCCGAAGCCGTCCGGCGAACCCAAGCCGAGCGCTAGGTCCGCCGTTTCCGCCGTAACTACGACGAAAGATCCAGCATCCGGCAAGGCCGCCAAATCTCCGGATGCTGAGCCGTCGAGCGCTGCGAGCACGACCGAGCCCAAGAAAAAGAGCGTTCCTCCCTCCGGGGCGGCCGCGGTAGCAACGAAGAAAAAGAGCGTTCCTCCTGCGGCGAAGGCGGGGGCCGCCGAATCCAAGAAGAAGAGTGCTCCCCCCCCCGAGGTAGCCCCCACTGCGGCGGCAGAGGCCAAGGCGAAGGACGCTGCTCCGACGGCAGCGTCCGGGTCGGTCAAAAAGAAAAGCGTTCCGCCGCCCGCGCCGCCGGCGCCGGCATTCAAACCGGTGACCCCGGCCAGTGAGCCTGCGAGCAAGGCCGAGCCACGTAAGGCGCCCCAGGTGCCGCCGAATGCCTGGGGAGGAGCGCCGGCGACCCAACCGTCGGCGCGAGCCCCTGCTGCGCTCCCCGCTCCATCCGACAAGGCGCAGCTGCCGTCCGTCGTGATTCAAGGCACCGACGATTCCGAGTTGGAGACATGGGTAGCAAAACCCGCACTCACGGCGCAGGAGCTCGCAATTGCGGCGCAGGGCGATCCCGCGGGCGCGCCTGCGCCGCAAAGCGCGGTGGCCTCCCCAGCATTCACGCCGCCTCCACCGGGTGCTGCTGCCGCGGGGGGGCCGCCGTCGAGCGTGCGAGCATCGACGTTTCCGCTCTCGGGGCTGCCACCGACGCGCATGATGTCGCCGCTACCTCCTCCCCCCCGCCGCTCGCATCCCGCCCCCGGCTCGTCGGGGACGCCGAGCACGGCACCGCAGGCTTTCTCGCAGTCGAGCGCTGCCCAGGTATTGCCCTTTGCTTCGCGCGACGGTCTGCCGCCGCCGTCCATGCCCCCCCTCCAACGTCCGAGTGGGCCTGCACCTGGCGCCGCGTCGCCCAACGGAATCGCGGAAGGGGATCTGCCCGCCTTTCCGCTCGACGAGATCGATCCCGATGACGAGCGTCCGTTTCGGCCATCGCAGGGCGCTTTGGCCGACACCTCACCGTCCGGTCATCCGGTCATTGCCAGCGAGCACGATCAACCCGCCGGTGGATCGCTGCGCGGCGTGCTGGCGTACATTCGAGCCAATCCCAAAGATCCCAAGCTACTCATGGCGCTCAGCGGCGGCGCTGTTCTGGTCGTGGGTCTTCTCTGGGGCGTCGCCGCGATGAGCGGAGCGAGCTCCGCGGCAGACGACGAAACGGCGAAACCAACGAGCTCCGCCACGACTCCGGCGAGCGCGCCGTCGGCGGCTGCTGCGGCAGCGCAGGAGCCCGCCAAGGCCGCCGGCGCGACGGCTTGTCGTTTGGCAGGCGCGCCGGCGCGGCTTGCCGAGAAAGCTTCGAAAGACGTGCCGCTCGAGCTCTTGGTGGCCTCGTCGGGGGAGCGGGTCCGGCTCGGGTTCGCCACGTCTGCCAACGCGGCTCAGGGCGTTTCCGTCGATCTCGCATCGCTTCAAGTCACGCCCGAGTTTGCCAAACCGCCGCGCGATAGGCTGCGCGCGGTGATTCCCTTCGGAGTGGATGACGCTCCCGAGTTCGTCGCGCAGCTCGATGGTCACGCCGACAAGCTGAAGGCCTGGCGCACGATTTCCGTCGACCCCCATTTCGTGATCGGATGGTCGGGGGCCGCGCTCGCGATCGCCGATAAAGCGAGCCACGCTGCGACGACGCTGTGGGCGCTCGAGGGCGCCGATGCCGTCGATGTCATCCGCGTGGCGCGCACGGATGACCGTGGGCACGTGGTCGTCTTTCGGCGACACGGCGCCATTTACGGCGGCATGATCGGCGCCGACCGCGCGGCCGCGGGGGAGCTCACGCGCATCGCCGGCGCGGGCGCGCCGCCGGGATCGCCCATCGGAACGCCTAGCGTCGCGACGAACGGGCAAGCGGTAGCCGTCGCTTTCGCCGATCGCGCATCGAGCGACGAGCCGTGGAGCATCCGCATCGGCACAGCGACCATGGGATCGTTCCCGGCGACGACGAACCCCTTTGCCGTCCCCGCGGGGGGGCCCGGCGGTGCCACGCTGGCGCCCGCGTTGTCGGGCCTTCCCGATGGAAGGTGGTTGCTCGTGTGGACCGAAGGCAGCGGTGGTGCACACGACGTACGCGGCGTGACGCTCGGCGCCGATCTCGCTACGGTAGGTGCGCCATTAACTTTTTCGCGCGAGGGCAGTAACGCCGGGCAAGGAGCCGTCGCCTTGCGCGCTGGCCGTGGCCTCGTCGCGTACCTTGCTTTGACGGAGGAGGGTTACGAGATTTGGGGAACAGGCGTCGACTGTCGATGACAACGAACCACGCACTGCCTCGCGCTTCCCGGATCCGTCGCTTCTTCGCGATCGGCATGGCCATCGCGGGTGCTAGCTGCGCCAGCCGTCCCGTCACGCTCGGGCAAACCCAGATCGGTCAGGGCAAGCTCTACCAGAGCGGAAGCGTGACCTACGACCGGTTTTTCCAGGACACGCACGCGGTGCAGCTCGAAGTGATGCGCGCGGACGAGGACGAAGCTGCCGCGCGCGCCCCTCTCGAGAGAGCCCTCGACGCGCGCGGTGCGTCGCTCGACAAGCTCTACGGGCTCGCAGTGTCGCGCGCCAAAAAGGGCGGAGAAGATGCTCCGCCCATCGTCTACGTGACGGTCAGCGGGCTCGAGCCGACCAAGGAGACGAAAGAAAGCAAAGAGCCGGTCGAAAACGGCGAACCGCCCAAGGACGGCGGCAAGGAAGGCGCCAAAGAAGGCCCCCACGAGGCCAAGGAATTGCCGAAGAAGGTCGTCGTGGCGGTGATCCCGCTCGATACGCTGCCGGCCGATCAAAAAGCGTTCGTCAAGGCGCTCACCGAGACGGCACGCAGCGAAGCGGAGATCCTCGATCGGTTCGGCCCGATCATGACCAAGGCCGGGCAACTTTCGACGTTGTCCGACGAGCTGGTCGACGGCGTCGACAAGGAGTTCTCGGCCCGCAAGCTGCGCAAGGACGTCAATCAAGAGCTCGGCGCGGCGAAGCTCATTCTCGGGGCGACCGAGGACCGCGCTCGGGAAGTCTCGACCCGTGCACGCGCGTTCTTGAAAGGGCTGTCCGAGGCGCTGAAGCCGCCTGCCGAGGCTGCTCCGGCCCCGCCGCCTCCCCCGCCTTCTGCGGAAAAGCCGCTCACCAAGCCCGTGAAGCCCCACCGCGGGGGCAGCGGCAGACCCGCCAAGCCTTCGGGAGCAGAAACGCCGCCGCCGAGAGTCGACGCGCCGACACCGGCCCCGAAGCCCGCCAAGCCCAAGCCGGCGGAGGATTTCAATCCGTAGCTCGCGCGGCGCTAATCGATCTGCCTTATTGCCGTCAAAAAACGATCGGGGGGCACGAACTCGGTGAAGCGCGCGCGCTCGCGTCCGTCGCTGCCGAGGAGCACGACGGTCGGCAGGCCGACCACGCGGTAACGATCCTTCACCTCGTCGACGGCGGCATCGTCTTCGTTGGTGGCGTCGACCTTCACCGCGACGAACCGGCGCGCTTCCACCATCACGGTGGGATCAGAGAAGGTGATGCGCGATAGCTCTTTGCAGGCGCCGCACCATTCTGCCGTAAAATCGACGAGCATCGGCCGGCGCTCGGTCTCGGCTCGGGTTCGTGCCACTTGCTCGGAAGGCTCCCACGAGAGCTTGCCCCTGGGCGCCTCGAGCCAACCCACCAGGAGAAAAAGGCCCACCACGCTAGCGACGATGCCGGTCGCTTTACGGAGGGCCGTCACTGTCTGCCCTTTTTCGAAGCTCAAGTGCACGGCGCCGAGCGCAAGCCCCACGGCGAGGAGCGACCCCGCCGCCACCGCGAAGCCGGTATCGGCGAAGGACAGGTGCGACAGGGGGGGAATCGCGCCCTTCAGGAAGTAGAGCGCCGCTACCGAGAGAATGATGCCGAAGACCGACTTGATCGAGACCATCCAGGCGCCGCCCTTGGGCAGGCTCACCGCGAACGTGCCCACGAGCCAGAACGGCAGACCGAGCCCCACCGAGAAGGCGAAGAGCGCGGCGGCTCCGAGCGACGCGCTTTTGGTTTTGCCAATCCAGAGGAGAATCCCGGTCAGCACGGGACCCGTGCACGGCGCCGCAATGAGGCCGCTCACGGCGCCGACCAGAAAGGCACCGCCGTAGCCGACCCCGCCGAGCTGGGCGAACTTGTTGTTGAGGCTGGAGGGGAGAACGAAGTCGAAAGCGCCGAACATCGAGGCGGCGAGCGCGAGAAAAACGACGGCCACGAGGGCGAGCACCCACGGGCTGGCGAGCGCTGCGCCGAAGAGGCTTCCGGTATAGCCGGCGACGACGCCGAGCGGCGTGAACATGGCCGAGATGCCCAGCACGAATGCGGTGGACAGCCCCATGGCATGCAGACGCGATTGGCTCTGCCGTGCGCCGAACACGCTCACCGTGATGGCGATCATCGGATAGACACAGGGCGTGAGGCACACCAAGAGTCCGCCCACGAACGCGGTGAACGCCGCGGAAAGGGGGCCGCGCGCGAGGCCGCGTGCAAACACGTCCGGCTCCGCGGCGTAGGCGGAACCGGCGTCGGAGAGGACGAACAGCGCGGCGAGCAGCGCCGCCTTCCACCACGCACGCATGTCAGTTGCCTCTCATCTCACCGATGGCCCGGCGGGCCTCGGCGAGCTCGCCTTCGAGCGCGATGCCGAGCGCGGGGCGGCCGCGGCTGGTGCGGCGGACGAACGCCTGCAAGTAGCGGATGGCCTCGTCGCGGCGCCCCGCGTAGCTGCAGAGACGGCCCAGCACGAATCGGCCGTACCCTTGACCACAAGGAGCGGCTTCGAGCTGGTCGATGATGCCGTCGAGGTTGATGAGCGATTCTCCCTGGGCGCAGCGAGCGAGGGCGAGGTGTCCCACGTAGAGCGGCTTGTCGGTCGTTCCCCACCGAGCTGCGCGCGTCAGTGCCGAAACCGCATGCCCGTAACGGTGCTCGAGGTAAAGAAGACCGCCGAGCGTCCACAAGTGAAAGGCGCGCCGGCTGGCAGGGCAGCAGCGAGCCGCCAGCCGCAGATGCCCCCTGGCCCGGTCGAGATCTCCGAGCGCCTGGCACGCGCGAGCTGCGTCTTGATGGGCCACGTCGGCCAAAACTTGAAGCTGAATGAGCTGAGCGGCAATATCGAGGGCCTCGGCAAAGCGCCGCGCCTCGAAATGAGCGAGGTAAAGTTGCCGCAACAACATCGCCTGCGTCGTGCGATCGAGCCGCGCGCGCGCCGAGAGTCCAAGCCTCGCGTACTTGGCGCGCACGTTCGCCGAGCGGGCAGCGATGGCTTTTTGGAGGTGATGCTCGGGGCTCTTGGTCGCGGCACCTTCGCGGACTCGGGGCACTTCATGAAGCTAGCAGGGGCGCCTTGCAGGTCCAGAATTCGGCCATTTTGCCGGATCTTATTGCGCACGAGCGCCGGCGTGACCGACGGTGGATCGTACGGCCCCGGCCGGTGACTTCGCGTGCCTCGGATGGCGCGGAAAACGCGGTCACGACACTGACCCGGATGTGCCTACCCTTGCGCCGGGTTCGCAGACGTTGCGCGCCGCGTCGGCCTCCGTCATGTTGGCGAACGGCATGGGTGATCTTCGATTTATCTCGTTGCAAGGGCGTGGGCCCGGTCCCATGCGCCGTCTTCGTCGCGGCAGCTTCTTTGCGGTGCTCGCATGCGCGCTATTGGCGGGTGCCTGCGGGCACCCCGCCAGCGAAGCGGAGTGCCGCATCATCCTCGAGCGCATCGTGGAGCTCGAGCTCCGGTCGCAAAAAGTGAACGACCCGGCCGAGATCGCCAAGCGACGGAGCGAAAGCCTCGGTCTCGCGACCGACGGCGGGCGATCGGACCTGCTCGACGGATGCGTAGGTAGGCACATCACGGATCGCGCGCTCGCCTGCGTGCAGAGCGCCGAGACGGCTTCGGACATCACCGAAAACTGTTTGCAATGAACCAACGGGGCGGGCGGCGCGTTCTCCGACGCGTCGCGATGGCGTTACTCGCGGCGGAGCTAGCGGGCTGCACGCGTCACGCCACCGCGTCCGAATGTGCGGCGCTACTCGATCGCTATGTCGAGCTGCTCGTTCGGGAACAAGATCCGAAAGCGCCGGACAGCGAGATCGCACGACAGCGGGACGCTACCCGCGCCAAAGCCGAAAAGGACACGGCTTTCGCGAGCTGCCCCAACGAAGTGTCGGCCAAGGGCGCGCTCTGCGCCATGAGCGCCGTCAACGTCGATGAGTTCGAGAAGTGTTTGGAGTGAGCACGTCGCGCGTCGGCAGCGCGACCGGATGAGCGTGGGAGATCGGTCTCGGCCCGAGTGAAAGCCAGCCGACGCCGGATCAACGCGCCTTCGGTTGGTCGGGCCCGCGGCCTGCGGTCCGGGTGTGCGCGACGCGGCCCGTGTAACTGATTTTGTCGGGGGAAGGTTGGTTCGGCTCGTCGGGTACGTCGTAGACGATATCGCCGCCCAGCTTGCAGGTTTGGTTTTTGAGCTCGGCAAGGCAAGCTTCGGGGCCGAGATCGCTGCCGCAGATCGAATCGACGTGACCGATATCGTCGTACGTGATGCCGGCGACCTTCCCGCGAAAGACCTTGACGTCGCATCCTTCTGGACGCGGCGGGTAGCGGGCGTCGGTCTTCGCGCTTCCCCCGCACGAGGCGAGCACGGCGATGACGAGCATGGATCGTGCGACCCGAAAGGCGACGGCACGCGGCTCCTTTGCTGCGCATTTCATGGCCGCACCTCTTTGGCCGCGCGGGTCTGCGTCGGCGACGGCGCTGCCGCTGCGCCCTTGAGGAGAGGAAAGCCGAGTGCCTCGCGCTGCGCGATGTAGCTCTCCGCCACGGCGCGGGCCAAGGCCCGGACCCGCCCGATGTAACGCTGGCGCTCGGTGACGCCGATGGCGCCGCGTGCGTCGAGCACGTTGAACTGATGGGCGGCTTTGACGACGAAGTCGTAGGCCGGGAGGACGAGCTTGTCCGTGGGGGCTGCGGGCGACAGGAGGCGTTTCACTTCGCCTTCGTAGCGTGTGAACGCGTCGAAGTGCGCGGCGGTGTCGGCCTTCTCGAAGTTGTACGTCGACCACTCCCACTCGGCGCGCTTGTAGATCTCGCCGTAAGTCACGCCTTCGCCGTAGGCGAGGTCGAACATGCTTTCGACGTCTTGCAGGTACATCGCGATGCGCTCGACGCCGTAGGTGAGCTCGCCGGAAACCGGCCGGCAGTCGATGCCGCCGATTTGCTGAAAATACGTAAATTGGCTGATCTCTTGTCCGTCGACCCACACCTGCCACCCGAGGCCCCACGCGCCGAGCGTCGGTGACTCCCAATCGTCCTCGAGAAAACGCAGATCGTGCGCGAGGGGATCGGTGCCGAGCGCGCGCAGTGACTCGAGATAGAGATCCTGAATGTCGATGGGGGACGGCTTGAGGATCACTTGAAATTGGTGAAACTGCTGGGTGCGGTTGGGGTTCTCGCCATAGCGGCCGTCAGCTGGTCGGCGCGAAGGCTCGACGAACGCGGCGTTCCACGGCTCGGGACCGAGGGCGCGCAGAAACGTGGCGGGGTTGTACGTGCCCGCTCCGACTTCCGAGTTGTACGGCTGCACGATGATGCAGCCACGCTCGGCCCAAAAGCGCTGCAGCGTTAGGATCACATCCTGAAAGTACATATCTCCGCTTGTCTAACACGAAATGGCGCGTCTCAAGGGCACATGACGCGGCTGATGGGGGGCTGGGAACCTTCGGTGGTGGTGAAGTACCCGTGGCCGTCGGCGCGGTAGGTGACGCCCTCGCCTTGTGTTTCGGTAGCGACCGGCACGACGGTGGGCGTCGCGGAAAACGCGGCCTCGAGCGTAGAGCCGGGAGCGGCGCGGAATTCGTAGAGCGTGTTGTAGGTGCGGAGCAAGAAGGCGGGGGCGCAGGGGTGGGCGCTGGCGCTCACCGCTTCGCGATCCGTGGATTTGGGGACCGTCAGATCGACGACCATTTCGGCGGTGAGAGCGCTACCGCCGAAAGTCGCGGGTAATTTGTAAACGCTGCTCGGCATTCCGGCTGCGACCTTGGTGATGATGTAGATCGTGTCCGAGTTGGGATCGACCAGCATCGACTCGGCGTTGTGATTGGCGTTGTCGGCATACGAGAACACGAGCCGCTCGGCCGCGATGGACGTCGTGCCGCCTGGCATGTCCACCCTGACCTCCGGCTCGGGGACGCGCACGACCGCGAACTGCGTGCGCGGCGTGATGTTCCCGCCGATATCCGCCAAGTACACGCAGTTGCCCGCTGGGCAGTGCGCGACGGCCATGTCCTCGATGTCTTCCACGCTCGCGCCGGTCAGGTTGAACGTTCCGAGGAGCGCCCCGGCTTCGCTCACGCCGAAGAACTGCGCGACATTGCGATCGTTGTGCACGTAGACGACGCCAGCATTGCGCTTGCTCGCGCCGATCCCGGAGAGCGCATTCAACGCCGCGCTCGTGATCTGCCCCGCCTGCTGGGCGGGTCCGTAGCTCGCGCAAAGCGAACATGCCGTGGCGGCGTCGTTGGTCGGACCGGGTGCGTCGCTCGTCACGTCGGTGTTGCCAGCATCCGTCGTGCTGGTGTCGGCGCGCCCCCCGGTGTCGGCAACGCCATCGACGGTGCTTGCGTCAGGGAGCGCGTCGAGAGCGGCATCGCTCCGCCCGTCCACTGGCGGCGGCGTGACCGGCGCGTCTGGGGCGGCGGCGTCGCGCGCGACGACGCTCGTGTCGCGCGGTGCCGCATCGGAGACGCTGGGCGGCGCGTCGGTGCCGTTGCCGTCGGGAACCGCGCCGTCGGGGTGCTCGCCGGAGGTTTCAATCCGAACATCGCTAGGCGGGTTGGTTGCGCCGTCGATCGGCGCGCTGCTGTCATCTCCGCTGCACGCGCTCAGTGCGAGCAAGAGGCCGACGATAGAGCGTGCGTAATTTCTATGAAGAAGAAGCGAAGAATGCGTTTCCATGCGCGGCAGGTTACCACCCGCCGTCGCCGATCGCGCTCGCCCCGATTCAGAACATGACCGTCTTGCGAACGGTCATGACGCTGCCGCGGAAGGGCGGAACATGTACGGCCTGGAACTTTGCAACGACACAATCGCCAAGAGGCGTGCCCGCCACGCCGCCTTCCACTTGCGTTGCGGATACGGCACCGGAACGGGCGAACGTAACGGCAATGCGAACGCCGCCCGAAGGAGCATCGGGCGTTTGGCAACGCTTTGCGCTCTCGGCGGCTTGGCGCAGCGATGCCATGGCCGCGCCCTGATCAAAGTCGGCCGTCCCATCGAATCCACCAGCGGACGGCGGCGCGACAGGGGCCGCCGGCGCGGGCGCCGCCACCGGCTCGGGCGCCGGTTTGGCTGCAGGAAGTTCGTTGGCGGTTTCCGCGGCATGCGGCGAAGGCGCACTCGTGGTGCGCGA
>DATHEQ010000092.1:0-7252 GCA_035318505.1 Polyangiaceae bacterium
ATGGAGCAGAAGGCGCTCGTCGCCCTGGTCCAGTCGATGGGTTTCGCTGACGTTCGCAACCACATGAGCTCCGTCGATACCGAGCTCGTCGAGCGGGTACGTCGGCACATCGAAAAGCAAAAGAGCACGTCCATTGTCGAGGAGCGCATCCGGCCGACTGTGGTAAAGCGCCGCGCCGTGGGCCGCCCTGACAAGGGCGACGTACCGCTCTCCGAGGCGCCCGCTTCCTTGCACGTCCCTAGTTCGCGCCCATCGGTACGTGGCGTCGCGCAGTCGATGCCGCCCCCTGAACCGTCGGCCGTCAGCGAGGCGCCGCCGGCCCACTTTCGCGAAGCGCCGCAAGAATCTGCGCCCGTCGAGGCTGGTCCTGCGATGGTCCCCAGTGTGCCGGAGGCGCGCCCGAGCTCGCCGCGGCTCCCGCCGCCGCGCCCCACCCCGTCGCCCGTTTCCGAGGCCCCGCGCCCGACCGACGACGTCGGCGCTCCCGCGGTGTTCTCACCGCCGGATCCCTCGCCGAGCACACCACCACGCGACCAGGGCCGCGCCGAGCCGGAGCCTGCTCCGGTGCCCACTGCCGCAGCCGCTCCTGAAGCGCAAGCCCCGCCGCCGGCGCGCTCACCGCGCCCGTCGAGTCCTCCCCGCACCGGCATCGAGACCTGGGCTGGGCGGCCCGGGGTTCCCATGCCGGTTCCCGCCGCGCGCGCTGCAGGTGCGCCGGTCCCGCGTCGTGTCCAATACGATCCGCGCACGACGACCGCGCCCGGCACGGCGCCGCGGCGTGACATGCGTTCGGGCGGATCGATGCCGGGCCGTCCCATGGGTCGCCCGGGTGGCGCCGGTATGCGACGCGGTCCTGGTGGTGCCCCGCAGGCCCGCAGGCCGGCCGCTGCCGTCTCCACGCAGGAGATGTCCGCGCACAAGAAGGTCATCAAGATCGAGGAGAACATCTCGCTGCAGACGCTCGCCTCGCGCATGAGCCTGAAGTCGACCGAAGTCCTGCTGAAGCTCCTTTCGCTCGGTATGACCGGCGTCAACATCAACTCCACGCTCGACGCCGATACCGCCAAACTTCTCGCCAGCGAGTTCGGCTGGGACGTCGAAGACGTCGCCGTCACCGAAGAAGAGGCGATCGAAGAGGCGCGCCAAAGCGACGACAAGACCGACGAGACGCGCATCTCGCGTCCCCCCATCGTCACGGTGATGGGGCACGTCGACCACGGCAAGACGTCTCTCCTCGACAAGATCCGCACGTCAGAAGTCGCAGCGGGCGAGGCGGGCGGCATCACCCAGCACATCGGTGCCTACCGGGTGCAGACGCCGAAGGGGATGGTCACGTTCCTCGACACGCCGGGCCACGAGGCCTTCACGCAAATGCGCGCCCGTGGCGCGCAGGTGACGGACATCGTCATCCTCGTCGTCGCCGCCGACGACGGGGTCATGCCCCAGACGAAGGAAGCCGCCGCGCACGCCAAGAGCGCAGCTGTTCCCATCATCGTCGCCATCAACAAAATCGACAAACCCGGCGCCGAACCCGAACGCGTCAAGCGCGAGCTCGTTGAGCTCGGTCTGCAGCCCGAAGCATGGGGCGGCGAGACGATCTTCTGCGAAGTGAGCGCCAAAACCGGCGTCGGCATCGAGCACCTTTTGGAAATGGTGTCGCTCCAGGCCGAGATCCTCGAGCTCAAGGCAAGCCCGCAAGCGCCCGCGACGGGTACGGTCATCGAGGCACTCCTCGACCGCGGCAAGGGTCCGGTTGCACGCGTGCTCGTCACCGACGGCACCTTGCGGGTCGGCGACATCATGATCGCCGGCCCCGCGTGGGGCAAAGTGCGGGCGATGACCGACGAACATGGTCGGAACGTGGCCGAAGCGGGCCCGTCGACGCCCGTCGAGCTCCTCGGACTCGCCGACGTCCCCAATGCTGGCGATCCGCTCCACATCGTCAAAGACGCCAAGCGCGCTCAGGAGATCGCCGACACCCGCAAATCCAAGGTCAAAAACCTGGTGCCGGCGAGTGCCAAGGTATCTCTCGAAGACCTCGCCAAGCGGATGGCGGAAGCCGATCAGCTCGAGCTCAGGCTGGTCATCAAGGCCGACGTGCAGGGCTCGGTCGAAGCCGTGGCCGACGCCCTCGCGAAGCTATCCACCGAGAAGGTGCGGGTGGCCATCATCCACGCCGGAGTCGGCGCCATCACGGAGGGCGATATCAATCTCGCCGTGGCGTCCAAGGCCATCGTCATCGGGTTCGGTGTTCGACCCGCCGGCAAATCGGCAGCTCTGGCGGAGAACGAAGGCGTCGAGATCCGCCTTTACAACATCATCTATGCCGCCGTCGACGATGTCCGAAAAGCGATGGCCGGCCTTTTGGCTCCCACGCTGGTCGAGAAGCCACTCGGAAAGGCCGAGGTCCGCCAGGTGTTCAAGGTGGGCAAGGTGGGCGCCATCGCAGGGTGCATGGTGACCGATGGGACCATCAAGCGCTCGGGCCAGGCCCGCGTGATGCATGAAGCGGTGCAGGTGTGGGAAGGCAAGATCGGCGGCCTGCGGCGCTTCAAGGACGACGTTGGTAAGGTCGAACACGGGATGGAATGCGGCATCATGCTCGATGGCTTCGCGGACATGACGCCGGGCGACATCATCGAGTGCTACGAGATCGAAGAGGTCGCCGCGACGCTGTGACGGCTCTCTAGTCCGTGCCCAGCACCAACCACACCATGCACGTCGGCGTGATGAGGCTCATTTTGCAAATCCCGGGCGCTCACTCGCTCAAGGACAAGCGCCAAGTCGTGCGATCCTTCAGGGAGCGGGTCAAATCGCGGGTCGCGGTATCGATCGCCGAGGTCGGCCATCTCGACAAATTGCAGCTCGCCACCTTCGGCGTGGCCGTCGTCTCGGGCGACGCCGCGGTGTGCGAAGAGATTCTGGGACGGGTCACGGCCTTGGCGGGTGCACTCCCCAATGCCATCTTGGCCGACCGCGCCGTCGAGATCATCCCTTTTGGGGACGAGGGCAGCGGCATCGTCGGCGGAATCGAGCAGGCCGCCGGCAAATGGGACGACGTCACCGAAGCCGACACGATGGACGACGGCAGAGAGCCGGACACCATCGACGATGGGTCCGACGCGCCGGGCGACAGGAAAAAGTAAAAGGCTGACCGATGCAAAGCGTTACTCCGAAACGTGCCGTGCGCGTGGCCGAACGCGTGCGCGAGGAAGTCGCGCGCGCCCTGGCGCGCGATCTCGACGATCCGCGCCTCGCGCTCGCGGTCATCACCCGGGTCGAAATGCCGGATGACCTCGGCGTGGCCAAGGTGATGGTCCGGCTCGCGACCGGAGGAGAAGACGAAGCGGCGCGCAAGCGCCTGCTCGCGGGGCTCAGCGCTGCATCGGGTCTGCTACGCAAACAGGTCGGCCAAAACGTCGGCCTGCGCCGCGCCCCCGAGCTACGGTTTTTCTACGACGAAGGCCAGGACGCGTCGACGCGCGTCGAAGAGCTGCTCGAAGAGATCGCAAGAAAAGCAAAAAATCGAACGGACTAGTCCGTTCGGTTCTTGCTCGTCGCCCTTCGGGGGTTTCGCCCCCGCCCCGCCGAAGCAAGTGCACTTCGCTTCGCTTCGTAGGTCTCCGTGGACTCCGTCCAATTCTTGGACTCCTCCACTCCGTCACGGAACAGGGCCCCACCCCCACCAGGCCTCCGGCACGAGAAAGCCATCTCTTCGAGCTGGCTTTGTCTCGTGCGTCGCCCTTCGGGGGCTTCGCCCCCGCCCCGCCGAAGCAAGTTCGGAACAGGGCCCCCACCCCCACCAGGCCTCCGGCCTGGGATTCGATAGCGTGTTGATGTCCCGCTGGAGCGAGGCACTTCGCTTCGCTCCGCGGGCCTCCGCCGGGGCGACGCGGACGGCCGGGAGGCTGGCCGCGTCGTTTTCGTCTCAGAACGGTAGTTTGCTGGGCTCTGGCTTTTGGACGGCTGGCTTGGGGGGTGCTGCGGGAGCTGCCGGGGCAGGTGCGCCGCCGCCGCCGCCCTTGTTGCCGCCGCAACCCTTGTCCTGATCCTTGATCATGAATTGCACGCGACGGTTGCGCTCTTTGCCGGCCGGCGTGACGTTCGGGGAGATGGGGCGCTCCTGCCCGTATCCTTGGGCGACGAGGCGACCTGGCTCGATGGAGTGCGCCAAGAGCCACTCGCGAACGGCGTTGGCGCGCTGATCGGAGAGGACCTTGTTGTGCTCTTTGGCGCCGGTGTTGTCGGTGTGACCCTGGATCTCGACCTGTTTCAAGCACGGGTTGCGGATCATCGTATCGGCGATCTCCTCGAGGAGACCGTTCGAATCGAGGCTGATCTTGGCGGAGTCCGTTTCGAAGTGGATCTGCCGCTTGATTTTGATCTCGTTGCCCGCGATCTCGACGTCGCCCTTCTTCGGGCGCTTGTAGAGGGTCAAATCGGCGCGCGAGTCCTCGCGGGCCTTCACCTCGACCGTCTGCACGTGGAGCATGTAACCGTCCGCATCGGCTTTGATGGTGATCGTGCCAGGCTGCAGCCCTTCCATCTTGAAGGCGCCGCTGGCATCGGCCGTGATGGCGACCTCTTTGCCCTGCGTGTCGACGACGCGAATGGAAGCGTTTGCCACCGGGGCTTTGCTTTCGGAGTCGAGGGCGTTGCCGGTGATGCTCCCCGTCTTCGGCGCCGCTTCAAGCGGGCAATCGACGTCGAAGTACATCGGACCGCCGGACGGCATGCCGGGAGCACCGGGACCCATCGGCCCGGGGCCCATCGGGCCGGGCCCACCGGGGCCGGCACCAGGAGGCATCTGTCCCATCGCCCCCGGACCGCCTTGGCCCATGGCGCCGGGAGGCATCTGACCGGGACCACCAGGTCCCATCGCGCCGGGCGGCATCTGCCCCATCGCGCCGGGTGCCATGTTCGGGCCGGGCCCGTACGACGGGGCGGCCGTCATTCCGACGATGACTTTGCACTCGCCGTCTTTGTAGCCGTCGGCGTGGAGGGACAGCGTGTAGTTGCCCGGCTCGACGTTACCCGAAACGAAGCGACCATCCGGCCCGGTGACGAGCCCCGTCAGGTCACGCCCCTGGAAACGGACGATGGCGTTGGCCGCCGCGTCCTGCTTGTCCTTTTCGTGGACAAAGCCGCGAATGCGCCGCTCGACGGTCATCGCGGGTGCGGCGCGCTCGATGATTTGCGGCTTCGGGGGCGGCGGCTCTTCGGCGTCGAAGCCGTACCCCAGGCCGAGCCAGAGATCCCAAGGAGGCGTGGGCGCCACTTCCTCGAGAAACGTAGCGTGTCCGGTCGTGCCGATGTCGAAGGCTGCCATGGCCTGAAACCCTTTGAGAAAGGGGTAGGCGCGCAGGCCGAGCGTCAAGGTCGACGGCATGTCTTCGAATACGGCATTGGCGAGGCAGTAGTCACCGCGCCTAAGCGCAGCTCGGGGATCGCATGGGTATCCCTGGCGATTGACGGGAATACCGAGCCCCCATTCGATGAAAGGGCGGATGGCCGGGAACATCCCCTCGACGCCGAGGCTCGTCGAGAACTGATCGACGCGGTTGATGCCCAAACCAAAGCGCTCGATGCGCGTGATGTGTGCGCCGCGCACGTCGCGCACCCGCCTGCGGTCGTCCTCGACGTCTTCGACGAGGCTCTGCGAGTTGTCGAACATGTAGCCGACATTGAGGTGCACCCGCAGCGGCGCGCCGCCGTCGTTCGGCTGGCGCAGGTCGAGCGTGCTGAGCGCCTTGAAGCGAAAGCTCGTCGACGCGGTGTTGATTCCGACGCCGCCGGCGCCGTTCATGAAGAAAAGATCGGCGGCGCCGCCGAAGTTGAAGGCCTGCCCGATTTTGTTGGGCGTGAACGCCTTCACGCCGAGGCTCGTGTCACCGAGCACCTGCAGCAAGGTCGGCTGCCCTTTGTCATCCGAGCTCGACGACGAACGAATCGATGCGTACGCCTCGAGGAAGTCGACCGGAGTGACGGACAACCCGACGTTCGTTCCGAAGTGCGTGACGGAGTCGCTATCGGTGGTCCTGTCGTTCGACATACGGCAGAGCCCGTAGCCCTCTCGACTCCCCGGCCGGCAGAGGTAATTGTCGGACGTGAACCAGTCGAGCATGAGGTGAATGCGAAACGTCCCTGCGGCGCCCGATCCTGCGGCGGCAGTGCGCAAAAGCCCCGTCGAGCCGGCGATCGAGTTTTGCTCGAGGAGGGAGCGCGTGCGCTCTTCCTGAGCGTCTTCGGGGGGCGGTGCGACAGCGGCTGCAGCTTGCGACGAATCGAAACCCGCAGAGAAACCGACGGCACCACCGGGGCCCGGGGGAGGACCGCCCTGGGGCGCGCCACCGGGCGGACCATAGTAGGGAGCTTGAAATTCGCCCGGGTTTTGTCCGGGAGCGCCAGGCCCCGGTCCCGGACCAGGTGCGCCGGGCTGCGGCTGTCCACCTGGCGCGTAGCCGGGTGGAGGCGCGCCGGGATAGCCCGGTGCGGGAGCTTGTCCGGGTGCGGGGGCTTGTCCCGGTGCTGGGCCAAAGCCGGGCTGCTGGCCTGGCATCGGAGCTCCGGGCGGAGCCTGCGGATTGGGCTGGGGAGCCTGCGAAGCGGCGATGGAGGAGAGGAGCGTTGTGACGAGCGCAGCGGAGAGCGGGGCGAAAATCGAAGAACGCATCGGTTCCCTCAGCGAAGTGGGCGAGCTCCGTCGTGGGACCCGCCGTTCTTCAGCACGGTGCTTGTATCAAACTTTGGCTAAGAGCAGAATTTCGAAATCTACCGCGGCTGTCGATTCTCGCTGACGTCGCCAAGAGCGGTTTGACCTAGAAAAAGTGATCATCGAGAAGTGGTCATGTTCCATGCAAACTGATCAAGGAAATCGACGTAACGCTCCAAAATACCCGAGCGATACGCCGTGCTTTGCTCTGCTCGCGAATCCGAAGCGCCTGTGCTAACCCGTGCTCGCGAATGCCCTCGCGCGGCCGGATCCTCATCGTGGACGACGAAGCCAACGCACGTGCTGCGCTGAGCGAGATCTTGCACGAGGACGGTTATGTAACTGAAACCGCGGCGGACGGATTCAAAGCGCTCGGCAAGCTTTCGGAATTCGAACCCGACGTCGTGCTCACTGATCTCAAAATGCCGGGCCTCGACGGCATTGGGCTCATGGAGAAAGGTCGCGAGATCGTTCCCGGCGCCGTCTTCGTGGTGATGACGGCGTTCGGCACGATCGGCAGCGCCGTCGACGCGGTCAAAC
>DATHEQ010000093.1:0-21043 GCA_035318505.1 Polyangiaceae bacterium
CATGATCGAGCACGATGGGGGCGGCATCCCCTTTTTCCAGGAAATCACCGAGAAATTCAAGAGCGGCGCCTTCCGGCGCGACCTGCCGCCCCAGATCATCAAAGCCCTCGTCATTCCCGCGGCCGCCAATTTTTCGCGCGCCGAATCCGACAAGCTCGAAGACTTCGTGAAGGGCATGGGCGCCAAGGGCCTCGCGCGCGCCAAAGTGGGCGAGGGCGGGGCATGGACGCAATCACCGCTCGCCAAAACCGTCACACCCGCGGCGCGCGACGCCATCAACGCCGCCGTGCTCGCCAAACCTGGTGACCTCATTTGTTTTCAATTCGGCAAAGAATCGCAAGTGCAAACGGTGATGGCCAACCTGCGCGTGCACGTAGCCAAGAAGATGGGCCTCATCCCCGAGTACGGGCACAACGACGAGTGGAAGTTCCTGTGGGTCGTGAACCCGCCGCTCTTCGAATACAACGACGAGCACAAGTCGTGGGTGGCAGCGCACCATGCCTTCACCCGTCCCCACGATGAGCACTTGCCCCTCATCGAGAGCGATCCCGGCAAGGTGCTCTGCTATCGCTATGATCTCGTCTTGAATGGTTTCGAGCTCGGCGGAGGCTCGATCCGGTTGCACGATCCGGTCGTGCAAAAGCGCGTGTTCCAGGCGCTCGGCATCTCCGAAGCCGATGCGCAGGACAAATTCGGTTTCCTCCTGCGAGCTCTTTCCTACGGCGCACCGCCTCACGGGGGAATCGCGCTGGGAATGGACCGGCTCTGTCTCCTGCTGAGCGGCGCCGAAAGTCTGCGCGACGTGATTCCGTTTCCCAAAACGCAAAAGGGCACCGACCTCATGACCGACGCGCCGAATCAGGTCACGCCGGAACAGCTCGCCGAGCTCAAGATCCGCAATACGGATTGATTCGACCGACCGCACGCGATCTTTCGCGCGGGAATGCGGCATTGGCTGTCCGAACCTCGGCAAATGACCCAAGATCGTCGGGCGGATCGACGCGCCGCGAGCGAGCGGGTTTACTTCTTCGGTACGAGCGAAGTTTTTGGTCCCGAGGCCTTTGGGTCGAGGGACGTCGATCGCTGACGTTTCTCGAAGAAGAGCCGCACATCATCCATGTGGCGCAGGACCTGAAACTCGTGATGGAACACCGCCGCTATCCGCCCCTCTTCGTCGATGACATACGTCACGCGCAGGTTGCTGCCGAAAATGGGCCATTTGACGTCGAACAGGGCCTGGATCTCAGCGCCCTTGTCACCAATCAGGGGAAACTTGACCTTCTCCGCTTCGGCGAATTTGCATTGCTTCTCGTGATCGTCCGTAGAAATGCCGATGACCTCCGCGCCGAACCGCTGCAGGTCGTCGTAATTGTCACGAAATCGCCGTGTCTCCGCCGTGCAGCCGGGCGTAAATGCGCGAGGGTAGAAATAGATGACGACCGGTCGTCCGCGCAGTTGCGAAAGAGTGAGCATTCGGCCGTCGGTGGTGCGAGCAGTGAAATCGGGGGCAGGGACACCGACAGAAAGCATGACTTCGCCAATATACATGGAATGTTCCGCCTTTCTCCCGATGGGCGGACGGGATGGCGCGCTCTAAGAGGAGAAGGAGCATTCTGATGGGCATCCTGAATCACAGGCATGTGTGCGACCGCTGCGGCGGCGCACCCAGTCGCGCTGCACGCACGCGCCAGGTGGCCGACGTCGAAACCGCGTACTACTTGGCGTTTTCGTGGGCCTGCTCCGTATGCGGGAACAGCTGGGTCGACGATGCACTCGAGCGTCTCAACGCGCACGCCGAACAAGCGGCGCGCCGCGAGGCGGCCGCGACGCATCTCCTGGCCCGGCGGGCGTCGTAGGGACCACCCGATCCGGGCTCCACCCGAGGCCCGGACATCGAATCACTTGACCGCGGTGCCCCGCGGGCCTCACGATCATGATCCGTCCGGATGGCAGCTCGTGTCCTCGTCGTCGACGATAGTCCGACCATTCGCAAGCTCGTGAGCGCGATTCTGGCGCGGCACGACTACGAGCCGACGCAAGCTGCGGATGGACAAGCGGGCCTCGAGCGGCTCCGCGAGGGCGGGGTCGATCTCGTGCTGCTCGATTTCGTGATGCCCCGTATGAACGGGTACCAGTTCTGCCGCGAGATGCGCGCGGACGAGGCGCTGCGGCATTTGCCCGTCGTCCTGATGAGCGCCAAAGGCGACAAGATACGCGGCCAGTTCGTGCAACAAACCGGCGCTATCGACGCCATCACCAAACCGTTCGACGCGCGCGGACTTTTGGCCGTGGTCGAGAGCGCGCTGCAAAAGACGGCCGAAGGCCGAATTCGGCGATTCGATTCCATCCGCATCGAGCGCGAGGCCCCTTCTTCGCACCCGCCGGCGGCGAAGCTGCGCGAGTCGGCCAGCGTCGTCACCGAAGATCAGCTCGCCAAGAAGAACATCGCCGCGGAGTTGGCCGAAAAGCTCGCCGACGTGCTGGCCCCCGCGCTGTCGCAAATGGCCGAGCCCCGTCGCAGCGATGCCATCGCCATCGCCGGCACCATTCGGCGCGCGCTCGGCCCGGACACGTTCGAGGAGCTCGGCCGCGCCGTCCGCGACCTCAATGAGCAGGCCGAGCAAGTCGAAGGATTCGGGGGCAACCTCCGGGTCATCCCCCTTGCCGAGGTGCTCCAGGTTCTGCAATTGCAGCGTCAAACCGGAACCTGTCACGTGACCATCGGCAAAGTCGAAGTGGCGATCTCCTTTCGCGAAGGGCTCATCGATCTGGCGCGCAGCAAGGGAGCCTCCGATGAGTTTCGCCTGGGGCGCTACCTGGTCGAAGAGGGTCTCGTCAATCAGAGCGACCTCGACAACGTCCGCGAAGACAGAAGCGTGCCCCGCAAATTGCTCGGCGAGGCCCTGGTCGAATCGGGAACGATCACCGAGGAGGACCTGCGGCGGGCGCTGATCCGACAGACCAGTGAGCTTATCTACGAAGTGCTGCGCTGGCCCGACGGCCGTTTCTCCTTTTCCAGCACGCCGGCCGACGGCGCGGAGCAAAACAGGCTGGGACTGCCGGTCGCGTCGATCGTGATGGAGGGCTTTCGGCGCGTCGACGAATGGCGACTCATCGAAGAATCCATCCACTTCGACGAAGTGCTCTTGCGCGATCAGGTCGCCGTCGACGCACTCGGCTCGGAGAAGCTCACCCGCCAAGAACAGCTCGTGCTCGACGCCATCGACGGCCAGCGCACGGTGCGCGAAATCATCTCCAGCGTGGTGGTCGGCTCGTTCGACGCCTGTAAGATCCTGTACCAGTTCCTCCAATCCCGCCTCGTTCGGCGGCGCGCGGCCTGAGCGCCCGACCGTGATCGACATCACGCGAGCGAGCAGCCTCGATGCCGAGGTGGTGTCGAGCATCGACCGAGCCTGTTTCCGCGAGCCGACCGTCAATGTCGAAACGGAGCTCAAGCACCCCTGGTCCTACCTCTTCCTTGCGTGGCCAGAGGGGGAATCGACCGCGCGAGCCTTTTTGCTGGCATGGCTCGTGAGCGACGAGCTGCACGTGCTTTCGGTGGCGACTTGGCCGCAATTCCAGCGGCGCGGGCTCGGGCGCGCGCTCCTCGCCTATGCCATCGAGTTTGCGCGCTCGCGCGGGGGACGAACCGTCCTGCTCGAGGTCCGCCGGTCGAACCAGCCCGCCCTCGATCTTTACCGCGCCTTCGGCTTTGTCACCACGCGCGTACGCCCCCGCTACTACGCCGACAACATGGAGGACGCGATCGAAATGACCCTCGCCATTTCCCCCCCGCGGGAGGGCAGTTGAGGTCCGTGTATCTGGAGTGGGAATCGCGCGCAAAGTAGTGCTACTAAGCAGCCGTGGTCTCGGAGAGCGTCATCGGGGCAAGCAAGCGACGTCTGTTTCAGCTGCCTCTTTTGCGCCGCGAATCGATGGGGCCGAGCTACCACGTCCTCACCTTCGACGCCGGACGCGAGATCGTCGCCTTTCCTGGGCAATTCGCGATGGTGCGCGGCGCCACCTGGGGCCAAGCGCCTCTCCTACCCCGCCCCATGAGCCTCCTCGAGCCGGGGCGCCGGCCCTCGATCCTCATCAAGATCGTCGGTGAGGGCAGCCGGCGTTTGGCGCACGCGTCGCCCGGCGAGCCGTTCGACCTGCTCATGCCGCTCGGCAACCGCTGGTCGCCATGCCCACCCGGCCATCGGCCAATCCTCGTCGCCGGAGGGGTGGGGATCGCGCCGCTCTTGTTCTTCGCGCGCGAGCTCGCCGCGTCGGGGGTCCGCGCCACCATGCTGTACGGCGGTCGCAGCGCGAGCGACCTGCCCTTGTCCGAAGAAGTCGAGGAAGTGTCCGACGCCAGATTTCTCACGGAAGACGGCTCGCGCGGTACGCGCGGGCGCGTCACGGCGCTTCTCGAAAGCGCCATCGGCGAGGCGGGCGGGCCGCGCAAAGTGTACGCCTGCGGGCCGGACCGCATGATGGCCAAAGTTGCCGAGATCTGCGGAACGCTGCGCGTCCCCTGCGAGGTTTCCCTCGAAACGCCCATGGCTTGTGGGTACGGCGTATGCCTCGGGTGCCCGGTCAAGCGCACCACGGGCGGCTACCTTTATGCCTGCATGGATGGCCCGTGCATCGATGCCGCGGCCATCGCGTGGGAACCCTAGCCGAGAGCGGACCCATGCCGTTCGATCAAAGCGTCACCGTCGGCTCTCTCGCCTTGAAGAATCCCGTGCTGACCGCATCGGGCACGTTCGGTTATGCGCTCGAATACGACGACTTCTACGACGTCGCTACGCTGGGCGGCATCTGCACCAAGGGCCTCAGCCTCACGCCGCTCGTCGGAAACGCGCCCAATCGCATCTGCGAGACCGCCGCAGGGATGCTCAATGCCATCGGGCTTGCCAACGTCGGAGTCGAGGCCTTCTGTCGCGACAAGCTGCCCAAGCTGCGCGCTCGGGGCGTCACCGTCATTGCCAACATCTTCGGCACGACGATCGAAGAATTCGTGGCCATTGCCGAGCGAATCGAAAAAGACGATGGGGTGCACGCCCTCGAGCTCAATGTGTCGTGCCCCAACGTCAAAAAGGGTGGTCTGCTCTTCGGCTGCGACGCCAACCTGAGCGCGGGGGTCACGCTCGCCGTCAAACGTGTGACCAAGCTCCCGGTGTGGGTCAAAATGTCGCCCGAAGCCGGAGACGCGGTGGGCGTCGCGCGCGCCTGCCAAGAGGCCGGCGCCGACGCCATCACGGCCATCAACACGATCCGCGGGGCCTCTATCGATATCGAAGCACAGCGACCGCGCATCCATCACCGCACCGGCGGTCTCTCCGGGCCCGCCATCAAGCCCCTTGCCTTGCGCATCGTTTGGGATCTCGCGAACGCGCTCGACATCCCCATCATCGGCATCGGCGGCATCGCGACCGCTGAAGACGCCATCGAATTCATGCTGGCAGGGGCCACGGCAGTGCAGGTCGGAACGGCTAATTTTGCCGATCCCGAGGCGGGCGCCAAAGTCATGCGGGGCATTGCCGCTTACTGCGAGCGACACAAAGTTGCCGCGCGGGACCTCATCGGGCAGGTCAAGCGGAACGGGCCATGAGCATGATACGCCATGGGCTGTTGCTTGCCGCCCTGGCGCTTGCCGGCGCGTGTGAACGCGCCTCCGAGGGTGCGCTCGAGAACGCAACCCCGAGCCCCAACGCCAGTATCCTGCCGGCCCCTCTGTCTTCCGTGGAGACACTCGCGCGCGGCACGGTGGGCAGTCTCGAACGCGCCGAGCTCGCCGGCAAGGCAGGCTCGAGCGAAGCGGGCACCCTTCAGCCGCAACCGATGCGCGTCGACCAGCCGCCCGACGAGGACCCGCTGCCGCTGCGTGACCTCCTCGGCGTCGCGCTGGAAGGCGAGTGGCGCTACGCCGATCAAGCGGCGCCGCTCAAGTTCCCGGAGATGAACCAGACCGGGATCGATGCGGCCCGCAAACTGACGGCGCTTCGCATGAGCGTCGAGCTGACGGCGCAGGGCCGGATGCGTGTCGTCTTCACCTCGCGCGGGCTGCCCTTGCGTCAAGGGTCGGAAATCCGGGCCCGTAGCGACCACTACGGACACGTGCTGGTCTGGCCCAACGGCGTGGGTTATCGGGTTCTGCCGGTGGGCGCTGTACGCACCTTGCTCGGCGAGCGGCGCATCGATGCCATTCCGCTCGTCCGCCCTCTGACGGCGACCAAGAGCGAGGGCGCGCGCCGTCTCGGCTTTCCCACGAAAAAGTGGGAGATCGCCACGCGCAGCGGCAAAATGGTCCTCGAGGTGGGCCGCATGGCAGGGGCCGGCGAAGGCGGCGCCCTTTGGTGCCGCTTTCTGTCCGAAATGATCGCCCTCGATCCCTCGGCCGCGCCGTGCGCCGGCGATGAAGTTCCGCTCCGCGCCCAGTTCATCTGGCCGCGCGGCGGAGGCGTCACCTTCGAGGCCACCGCCGTCAGCGAGAAAGCCGAGCTCGCGCAGAGCCAGTTGCTCGTCCCGCCCTCGGGCGGCGAGTTCACGCTGGGCAGCCCGCCGCCCGACGCAGGAGGGCTTTTCTTGACGAGCGACGAGCTAGCGGCATTCCGCACGCGGGCTGCCGAAGTTGCGCCGCTCGCCCCCGGTGCTCCCCGAGACGGACTTCTCGTGCACAACGCGACCGACGTTGCGCGCTATCTTTTTATCGATTCGGTCCCTGTGGCCTGGGTCGACCCCAATCGGGATCAGCTGGTGCTCGGTCCCCCGCGCGGTCGCTACCTGCTGCAGTGGCGCACGTTTCTCGGCGAAGCGGCCGACCCGCCGCTCACCATTGATCTTCCGGCGCGCGTCGCCATTGGCGGGAGCACGGACGGAGGTCGATGATGCGGTACGTCGGCCAGCGCCGGCGCCCTTCAGCTCTCGTAGTCGTCGCCCGAGAATGCGACTTCGCCGACCCCGGCAGCCATCATCCTCGCCTTGATGACATCAATGGCGATTTCGAGCACTTCCAAGCGCGTCGCTAGCGAAAAGAATTCCTCATCATCCGCGGCGGGCAACTCGCCGAGGCGCGCCGCGACCGCGTCGCGATCTTCGTCTTCGAGCTCGAGGTGAGCGATCGGGCCCTCTTCGTCGCCATGCGAGATAGCGTCGTACACGACGGCCACGGGATTGACCGAGAGGTACACCGATTCGAAGCGCAGCTCCCAAAGAACGGGATCCTCGGAGGGGAGATGCCAGAAAACGGGAAAATGCGAGCGCACGACCTCTCCGAAATAGGCCGCCGCCGCTCGCGCAACGAGGCCCATCGCTTCAGGGTTGGCGGCGCGCGCCGTCAGCAGCTCCTCGCGGCGGGTGGCGAGGTAGTGGTCGAGCACGGGGAGGGTCTCCGGGCGAAAGTCGAGGCTGACCCCCACGGCGGCCCGCACGAAGCGAACGCAAGCATCGGCGAGCTCAGCGACCACAGGGGGAGCCGGATCGGGCTTGGGATCGGCGCCGAGGACCACGACGTTGGATGACCCGTTTTGATGCCCGGACACGGGCGGGAGCTCGTGGCCGGGAGGAAGTTCATTCATGGCCGGTCATCTAGCCTCGCTCGTCGCTATCGGCAAGCCAGGCAGCAAGGTCCGACGACCCGAGCAGGCCGCCTTTGGGCCGGAGGTCCGCCGCCGAAACGCCGAGAATGCCGCACCCGTGGCGGTGCGCGAGCGCGCGCGTTTAGCGATTGTGACTTGGAACGGACTTTCGCATGCTAGGATGAGAAACCTCATGCGTTTGGGCATTTTCAGCGACGTTCACGCCAACTACGAGGCGCTCTCGGCCGTCCTCGAGGCTTATCGCTCCGAACGAATCGACGTCTATTACTGCCTGGGGGACACGGTTGGTTACGGCGGGTCGCCCAACGAATGTGCCGACCTCGTGCGGACCACGGCGCGACGAACGATTCTCGGTAATCACGACGCCGCGGTCGCCGGGCGCATGGACTATTCGTACTACTACGAGGCCGCGCGTCACGCGCTTGACGCCCACGCCGCGCTTTTGTCGCAAGACAACATGAACTGGCTGCGACGCTTGCCCTACATCGACAAGCTCACCGACATCGACGTCCACCTTTGCCACGGCTCCCCCGTCCGCATCGAAGAGTTCGAGTACATCTTTGCCCCCGAGCAGGCGCGCGAGCTTTTGCCGATCTGGGACGAGCTCGGGCACCTCACCGTCATCGGTCACTCGCATCTCTGCAAGGTGTTCGCTTTGACGCCGTATAGCGTCGAAGAGCTGCCCATTACCGACTTCACGCTCGAGCCGGAGCGGCGGTACGTCGTCAGCGTCGGCTCGGTGGGTCAGCCGCGCGATTACGATAACCGCGCCAGCTACACGATTTACGATAGCGACGCCAAGCGCTTCGAGTTCAAGCGAGTCGAATACGACATCGAGGCTGCGGCCAATAAAGTGCTTTACGCCAAGCTGGAGCGGAATTTCGCGCACCGGCTTTTCATCGGTGTTTGACGGACCGTCGCGCTAGACGCGCACGCTCCAGGTGCTCCCCTCGGGTGTATCGGCAACCTCGACGCCGAGCGCAATGAGCTCGGCCCGGAGCTGGTCGGCGCGGGCAAAGTCTCGATTTTGGCGCGCCGCGGTGCGCTGCTGCAGCTTTTCCTCGATGGTCTCGGGGGACAGGCGTCGCGCAGCGAGACGGCGAGCGCGGGTGCGCTCGCGGTACGCGTTGGCCGGCGTGCCGAGCAGTCCGAGAACCCCCGTCGTCGCAACCATGGCGTCGCGGGCCGCGCGCGCTAGCTTCGTTCCCTCGCGCATGAGGGTCGCGTCTTTCTTTCGTTTCGTCAGAAGGTCGCAAAGATCATTGGCTGCCTTGGCGAGCTCGCCCATCTCGGCCAGGGCGACCGGCGTATTGAGGTCGTCGTCGAGGGCCGCGAGAATGTTCTCCTCGGCTCTGGAGATGGTGGCGCGAAAGCCGGCCAGCTCTTTGACCTTGGGATCCGGCTCGCCGGCGCCGTCGTAAGCCGCGAGCCGCTCCATCGTGCCGTAGAGATAATCGACGCGCCGCTCTGCTTCGTCGACGCCGGGGAAGACGGTCTCGCCATCAGCCTTGTCGACGTCGAAAGACAGCGGCCCGCGGTAATGTGCGGTGAGAAGGGAGTAGCGCAGCGCTTCGGCGTCGTTGCGGCCGTAGACGTCGCGCGGCTTGACGATGTTGCCGAGCGATTTACTCATCTTCTCCTTGTTCATATTCAAAAAGCCGTTGTGCATCCACAAGCGCACCACGGGCCCGCACCCCGGGCAGGCAGCCTCGTTTTGCGCGATCTCATTTTCGTGGTGAGGGAAAATGAGGTCCATCCCGCCGGCATGAATGTCGAAGCCATGTCCGAGCAGCTTGCTGCTCATGGCAGAGCATTCGATGTGCCAGCCGGGTCGCCCCTTGCCCCATGGGCTCGGCCATCCCCACGCCGCTTCAGTGCACCCCTTCCACAGCGCGAAATCGAGTGGATCGCGTTTGTTCTCGTCGTCGCGCAACACGCGAGCGCCCGCTTCGAGCTCGTCCAAGTTGCGCCGTGAAAGCTTGCCGTACCCGGCGAAGCTCCGCACGGCGAAGTAGACATCGCGAGCTCCCGACGGCATCACCACTTCGTACGCGTTCCCGTTGGCGACGATCTTCTGCACGAGCTCGATGATCTCGGGAATGTACTCGCTCACTTTGGGCTCGTGGGTCGGCGCGGCGCAGCCGAGCTCCCGCATGTCGGCCTGGTAGATGGCGGCCATGCGCGCCGAGAACGTGAGCGGATCTTCCCCGTTTTGCTGGCCGCGTTCGAGAATCCTGTCGTCGACGTCGGTGATGTTGCGCACATAGACGACCTCGTAGCCGCGGGCGCGCAGATGCCGCACGAGGACGTCGAAGACGATGGCCGAGCGCGCGTTGCCAGTGTGCGCGTAGTCGTATGGCGTCACGCCGCAGAGATAGACGCGAGCCTCGCCCGAACGCGCGGTCACGAGGTCCTCGGTGGTGCGGGTCAGCGTGTTGTAAAAGCGCGGCGGCATCCTTGGCGCCGGTATAGCAAAAGAGCGACCGCTCGACCGCAGTTTGCGACGGAGCTGGTCTCGAGCGTGGACCTCGCCACCTCACCCATATGGCCCATGCCGGCCTGGAACGTCACCAGCCGCGGCGGGCGCCATCCCAGCCGCCCGATCGGCGTTCGGGGGGGCGCCAACCGCTCCAGCGCTCGGTTTGGCGGCGCTCTTTACCCCGGGTGAAGAAACCAATGAGGACGAGTCCGCTGATGAAGCCTCCGATGTGCGCGAAGAACGCGACGCCGCCCATGCCGTGCTGGCCGGGGCCGAGCGAACTGAACCCTGACCAAAGATTGAGCAGAAAGAATTCCGCGGCAATGACCCACGCCGGAAACTCCCAGAAGAGCCCCATAAAAAACCAGAGAAGCGGGATCGGATTGAGCACCGTAATCGGCGACCTCGGATAGAGCACGAGGTACCCGGCCATCACCGCCGCAATCGCGCCCGACGCTCCGACCATGGGCACCTGCGAGAACGGGTCGACGCCCATCTGGGTGATGGCGGCAGCAATCCCGCCCAGCAGATAAAACGCGACGTAGCGCACGTGCCCCATGGCGTCCTCGACGTTGTCGCCGAAGATCCAGAGGGCCAGCATGTTCGAGCCGAGATGGGCCCATCCGCCGTGCATGAACATGCTCGTAAAGATGGTGGGAGCAGCCACGATGGGCGCGACGTTGAAGCGATACGGCACGAAGCCAAACTCGCTGCCCAGATCTGCGTAGCCCGCTTCGACGAGCGCCGTCTCCCAAAGAAAGAAAAGGACGTTGGCCGCGATGAGGAGGTAGTTGACGAACGGGAACGTCCGGGTAGGCAGCCGATCGCGGAGCGGCAACATATGGCCGTCAACCTAAATCGACCTTTGGCCCTGCGCCATGTATTTGGGCGTTGGGCGGTCTTGCCGCGCTGTCCACCGCATTTCCCGGCTGTTCGGGGAGCCACTTTGCACGAGCGTCGCCGCTAAGACTCGCCGCTTCGCCTCGAGCGACCCGTGCGTGGTACGTTCGGCACCAGGTGCGCTGCCGAAGGTCCGTCGTCCTCTTACTGATGTCGCTGTTCGCCGCGTGCGGGGGCTCGTCCCTGAAGGGGAGCGTCTATCGCGGCGACGGGCTCGCTTTCCGGCTGGGAGAGACGCCACCCACGTGGAGCCGCATCGCCGTCACCCATACGCGACTCGCTTTCCGCGACGAAGAGGCGGAGTCCACCATGCTCATCAACGGTCGCTGCGGTAAAGACGGCGACGACGTACCGCTCCTCGCGCTGACGCAGCACCTTTTCATCAGCTTCACCGAGCGCGAGACCATCGAGCAGACCATCGTGCCGATGGACGGGCGCGAGGCCATGCACACCGTCATGCGCGCCAAGTTGGATGGCGTGCCCAAGGTGTTCGACGCCTACGTGCTCAAGAAAGACGGCTGCGTCTACGATCTTGTGGGTATTTGGGCCATCGGGAAATTCGAAGCCCACCGAGCGGCCTTCGAGGGCTTTGCCTCCGGCTTTCATACGCTGTCCGCCAACGACTAGCTGGCGGCGCGGGCCCCGTGGCGGTACTCCTGGAAGCTGATGGCGGAGCTTACCCAAAGTGGCAGCGGGCGCCCGGCCCGCCTATCGGACCGCATTTCCGGGCCGCCGTCCGGTCGATTCTCACTGCCCCCGGGCGTTCCAGCGCCGCCCCCCGACCCCACCTTCGTCGAAGCGGTGGGGGCGCGGGTCAGCGGCTTTCTCGTGCACCTCGGCCGCATTTCGACGATCTTTTTTCAAGCGCTCACGGCGATGTTCCGGCGGCCCTTCGAATTTCGCGCCATTGCCTACCAGATGGAGTCGCTCGGTGTGCGGTCAGTGGGAATCGCGTCGGTGACGGCCATCTTCATCGGCATGGTCATGGCCGTTCAATTCGCGTTCGGGCTGCAGAAATTCGGCGGGATGGAGTACACGGGGCGCGTCGTGGGGCTGTCGTTTGCACGCGAGCTCGCGCCTACGCTCACCGCCGTCATCGTGGGAGGACGCATCGGCTCGGGCATGACCGCCGAAGTCGGCTCGATGGCAGTCACCGAACAGATCGACGCCATTTACGCGCTCGGCGCCGATCCCATCAAAAAGCTCGTCGTCCCGCGGCTCATCGCGTCGGTGCTGGTGCTTCCAATTTTGGGCATCTTCTCGCTGGTGCTCGGCTTTTCGGGGGCGATGATCGTGACCGCCACCCAATTCAATGTTTCGGCCGGGTTTTTCCTGAAGACCGCGCTCGATACGCTCACCATGGGCGACTTTCTGAGCGGCGTCTGCAAGTGTCCCGTCTTCGGCGCCATCATTGCGCTGGTGGGGTGCTACTTCGGCCTCGTCACCACCGGGGGCACGGAGGGGGTCGGTAAATCGACGACCCGCTCGGTGGTGGTCATTTCAATCACGATTCTCATTGCCGACTTTTTCCTGACCAAGATCTACATGTTCATCTGGTCACTATGATCGGCGCGCGCGCTCCGCTCGCAGCGCTCGGTGGGACCGCCGTCGTGCTGGTCGGCCTCGCGTGGCATGCCCACCTGCGCGCCGTCGAGCGACGGCGCGAACAGCCGGCCATCGATGCGATGACGCGCCTCCTGCCGGCCCCGGATTTGTCGTTCGCCGGTTCGGCCCGCCACCTCCGCTTTCCTTCCCTCGAAGAGCCGGGCGCGGCTTTCGCGGACGCTCCCGGGATGCCCGATCTCGATCCCGCCGGCGCCGCCGTCGCTCCCCCCACGGAGGTGTACGCTCACGTCGATAGAGGTGCGGCGCGCACCGCTGCGCCGCACGTTCCCTGGCGCCCCTTCGATCCCCGGTGAGACCGCGCTCGCATTTGGCGCTGCTCTCATTCGCCTGGGTCGCCTTGGGAAGGCGGCCAGGGCGCACGGTTGCGCTGCTCGGCGCCATCGCCATGGTGGTCACGCTGGTGGCCGCGGTGCTCTTTGCCACGAGCGCTCTCAAGGGCGAGGCCGAGCGAGGTCGCCGGGTACAGCCCGACGTCGTGGTGCAGCGCCTCGCAGGGGGCCGCCCTGCGCTCATCGACCCGTCGACCGTCGCCTTTCTGCAGCAGCTCCCGGCCGTGCGTCGGGCCTCGGCAAGGGTGTGGGGCTATGTGTTTTTGACGTCCCTCAAGGCCAACGTGACCGTCATCGGGCGACCCGCCCACACCGGCGATCTCAGCGCCGTAGCGGGGGTTCTCCGGAGCGGGCGCGACGCGCGCGCAGGTGAGCGCGGAGCCGCCCTCATCGGCAAAGCGCTCGCCGAGCTCCTGCACGTTCGCGACGGCGACGTCATCAGCCTCCCCTCGCCACGCGAGGACGCGCCGACGCTCAACCTGGTGGGGGTCTTCGATTCTCCCGTAGCGCTCTACACGAGCGACGTGATCCTCACGGACGTCGAGGATGCACGCGCCATTCTCGACCTTCCCGCCGATCGCGCGACGGACGTCGCCATCGAGCTCGGCAACCCGGAGGAAGCTGCAGTCGTTACGCGCGCCATTCTCGAAAAGCACCCCGACCTCCGCGTGTTGGACAAGCGCATCCTGGCGCGCACGTACCAGCTCACGTATGGCCGGCGCGCGGGGATCGTCATCGCGGCGGGGCTCCCTGCGCTTTTTGCGATGCTCATCTTGGCGTGGGAGCGGATGAGCGGACTTGCTCCCGCCGAACGTCGCGAGATCGCCGTTCAAAAAGCGGTGGGATGGTCGACCGCGGACGTGCTCTACGCAAAATTCTACGAATCGGTCATCGTCGGGTTCTTGGCGTTCGGCGCGGGGATCGCGCTCGCCTATACGTGGGTCTTTTTGCTGCGGGCTCCGCTCTTACGCGAGGTGTTGTCGGGCTGGAGCGTGCTCTACCCGGAGACGGCGCTCACCCCCGCCATCGATCCCGCCGATCTGGCAGGGGTCGCGGCGATGGTGCTTCTGCCGTTTTTCTCGGTTGCCATCTTCCCCGCATGGCGCGCGGCGATCGTCGACCCTCTGCAGGCCATGCGCTCTTAGGACCCGCGAGGTCGTCACCGACGACGCTATTTCGTTTCGATCTTCATCTCGCCTTCGAAGGGCTTGTAGCGAAAGGCGCAGAGCCCTTCCTGGCAAAAGATCTTCGGCGTGGGCTGGCACTTGGCTTTGGGCTGCTCTTGGCACTTTCCTTTGGTGAAGCTTTCCATCATGCCGTGAATCTTGTCGAAGCTCGTCACGCTGATCGGCTTGGAGCACCCCGGCCACTCGCTCTCCTTGCAATCCGCGTCGGCGGTGCAGACGCTCGCCGAGTTGATGAGCTCGAAAGCGCCGTCGCGCAGCTTCGTGCACTCCTTCGGATCCATTTTGCTGCAGGCGGCGAAAGCAATGAAGACGAGCGGAAAGAAGCGAGCGGAGCGGGTGAACATAGGACCTCCTTGGGCGCGGGCACCATACCGTATTCGGACCGGGATGAACTACTGCGTCGCGTTCCCCCCCTTGGCCCCGAGACGGAGGCAGCTGAAAAGTCCCTTGACCCTTGGGCGCGTCGGCGCACCATGATAACGCTGCCTGCGAGAGCGACTATGGCCCAACCGCGAGTTTTCACCCTCGAAGAAGCCAACGCCCTCGTCCCGACGCTGCATCGGCTGGTCGGCCGACAGATGCTCCGGCAGTCGGAGATCGAAGACCGTTTGCGGCGTCTCGCCCGCGCGGCGGGCCGCAATTTGCACGACCTCGAGATCACGCCCCAAGACAGCGCCGAAGTGCGCCAGTTGAAAACCGATCTCATGGAGCGTATCGCGGCTTACGAAGAAGGATGGCGCGAAGTGACGTCGCTCGGCGCCGTGGTCAAAGACGTGCGCACGGGGCTCGTCGATTTCTACGGTCAGCTCGATGGGCGCACGGTGTGGCTGTGCTGGCGTTACGGGGAAGAGCGCATCGACTTCTTTCACGAGCTCGACACGGGCTTCGCGCACCGCAAACAGCTCGGTCCCGAGGCCCGTCAGAAGCTCCTCAATTGACGATGCCGGTCGACCGGACCAGAGCCGAAAAAGCAGTTTTCGAATTTCTGCGCGCCATCGGCCAGGACCCCGACGGCGATCCCGAGCTCGCGGCGACGCCCGCACGGGTAGCCGAGGCTTGGGCCACCGATCTCATCGACGGCTACGATGTCGACGTTCCCGGCCTTTTGGCCGGTGAATCCTCGCCGGCGCCAGGCGAAGCCACGGGAATCATCACTGTGCGGGGGCTCGCCGTGTCGACGATGTGCCCGCATCACCTTTTGCCGGCGCGGGGTACGGCGACGGTGCTCTATTGGCCCGGAGAACGCATTGCCGGCATCGGCACCTTGGCGCGCTTGGTCGATGCGTACGCCCACCGTCTCGCGCTCCAAGAGGCCATCGGCGCAAAGGTCGCCTCCGCTCTCGTCGAGCACCTCGGCGCCCGTGGCGCGGCTTGCAAGATCGCTCTGTCGCACAGCTGCCTCGCATCACGGGGGGAGCGTCAGACGGCGGCCACCGTCGAAACGCTCGCCCTCGCGGGAACCTTCGGCGCCGCGGGGCCGGACCGCGATCTCGCCCTGGCAGCCTTGGGGGAACCCGCGTGACCGCCGCGGTCATCACCGGGGCGAGCCGGGGGATTGGCCGAGCAGCGGCGCTCGCGCTCGCGCAGCGCGGCCTCGACGTTGCGCTCCTGGCGCGGACGGAGCGCGATCTTGCGGACGTGGCAGAGATCGTCGCCCGATGCGGTGTCACGGCCTTACCCGTGCGTTGCGATGTGACGGTAGCCGGCGACGTCAGCAAGGCAGCCGCGCGCGTCCTCGAAACGTTGGGCGCGCCCGAGGTCGTCGTCAATAACGCCGGCGTGATCCACCGCGCGCCCGTACACGAAATGTCGCTCGACGACTTTCGCCTGGTCGTCGACACGAACCTCACCGGGACCTTTCTCGTCACGCGCGCCTTTTTGCCCGCCATGTTGCAACAGAACCGCGGCCGCTTCGTGCAAATGGCGAGCATCTCAGCCACGCTCGGCTCGCCTCGCGCCTCCGCCTATTGCGCGGCGAAGTGGGGGGTTGTCGGATTCACCAAAAGCCTCGCCGAGGAGCTGCGCGGCACCGGTCTCGTCGCCATGAGCATCCTCCCCGGCTCGGTGGATACGTCGATGCTCGAAGGGAGCGGCTTTAGTCCGCAAATGACACCAGACGACGTGGCCAAAGCCATTGTGTATGCCGCGCTCGACGCCCCTTCGGCCATGAACGGAAGCTCGCTCGAAATGTTCGGGCCATGAACCTCATGGTCGGGGCCGAGGCATCGCATCGCCCGTGGCAGACCCCGCGCGCAGCTGGTAACTTGATTGCCTCGGCATGACGGACGTGCCCCCTCCCAGCATGCGGGACATCGCGGCAGCTCTCGAGGCGCTGCCCGTGTTTCCACTTCCCCAGACTGTGCTCTTTCCTGGCGCGCTTCTGCCTTTGCACATCTTCGAGCCGCGCTATCGCGTCATGGTGAAGGACGCGCTGTCCACCAACAAAGTGCTCGCGATCGCGCTCATTCGAGAGACGGGCGAGCGCGATCCCCATCGCAATCCTCACATCGAACCAGTGGCTGGCGTGGGGATCATCATCGACCACGCCGAGCTCGCCGACGGCCGTTACAATATCCTTCTGCGCGGCCGGGCGCGCGTGCAGTTGGAGGAGCTGCCCTTCGTTCCGCCGTATCGCCGCGCACGGGCAACGCTGCTGCATGCCGCGTCGGCAGAGCCGCCGTCGCGCGACGTGGCCGCGCTGCTCGCGAGCGCTGCCGCATTCGCAGCCGATATTCGGGCCCGCGATCCAGAGTTCGACTTTCGCATTCCCGCCCACGCACCAGCCGGCGCAGCGTGCGACCTCGCCGCCCACCACCTCGTGCTCGACGCGCGCGAACGACAGGCCATTCTCGAAACATTGGATGTCACCGTGCGCCTGCGGCGCACGACGGAATCGCTCGCGCTGCAGCATGCCGCGCTCCAGGGGAATACGCGCGGTCCGATGAATTGATGCGGACATGACCAAAGGGTAGATGGAACGGCGAAAGCTCGTTGCGCGCCTGAAGAAGGCCGATCTGCCTGCCGGGGCCATGCGGCGCGTCATCTATTCCCCGTTTCACGTGCTCGTCGTCAATCTCGGCGGCGTGCCCTACGCGATCGACGACACCTGCAACCACGCCGGTGACAGCCTCGCGCGCGGGGAACTTTCGGGGTGCGTCATCTCTTGCCCCGCCCACGGTTATCTCTTCGACGTGCGAACCGGGCATCTGATCGAGCCTGCAGGTCTGTGCGACGCGCAGCGCACGTTCGAGGTCACGGCCGAAGGCGACGAGTTTGCCATCTACGACCACGTCCTCGCTCTCGTGCTGCCGGCAAACGGCGAAGATGAACCGCCGAGCGGCCAACCGTCGGATTCCGCTGTCGAGAAGAAAACGTAGCGCTCGCCGTTTCGCGGCGTGCGGGCGCGGCCGCGCACACACGTCTCGACATGGTCCGTGCCGTACGGTAGAGTGGCCCCCGTTCGAAACGTGAGTCCCCTCGTGGGTCTACCGACAGCGCAACGTGAACCCCGCCAGGCCCGGAAGGGAGCAACGGTAGCGGAAAGCGGGTGTGGTAGACCCTTCTCTCTTTGTCGAGCCGCGACATGAGCGTTTCCACGCCTCCCAACAGCGGGTTGTACCTCGCCCGCGCAACCTTCGTGCTGTCGGCCGCGGCCGTCGCATTTGGGCTGCGCACGATGTCGCACAAGCCGCTGGTGGCCGCCGTGGTCGGCACCATCGTCGTCGCGCTGGCGATCCCCGGCTATTTGACACGGCGGCGCGCGCGCGAAGTGCTTCGCTCAGGCGACGTGCAGTCCGTGCTGACGGCATGGTCGAGCAACATCGCCAAGCTGCCGTATCGCGAAACGATGGAGCCCCTCGTGACCGCGGCCGCGTTTGCATCGTGTGGGTGGGTGGACCAGGCACGCACGGCGCTCGGGCGCTCTGCACGCGGCCCCGCGTGGGATGCGGCGCTCGAGCATCGACTCTTCGTGGAGACGCTGCTCGACGCGTTCGAAGGTGACCGCATCGGAGCGCTCGCCAAGGCGGAGCGGCTCGCGCTGTTACCGATGCCGCTCTCTCGGCATCTCTTCGCGGGGCGTGTGCGCGTGCTTCGCGACGCGCTGGCCGCGTTTGCGCGCGCTTTCGCGCACGTCGGCACCGTCCGCGATCTCGCCCTGCTCGAGCGCGCGTCTAAAAAGAGCCCGCTCGTTCATTGGGCCATGCTGTACGCCGCGGCGGTGGTGTCGATCGACCTCGGCCATCTCACTCACGCGAGAAAGCTACTCGCCACTGCGCCGCAATGGCCGGAAGCCTCCGCGTTTTACGCGTTCCACGAGGAGCTCATGGACCTGGTCCAAGGCTGAGCCGCGCGCGCCGCGAGCGCGCCCCCCATTTACTCCGAGACGAGGCCGCGCAAGGCGGCGAAGCGCAGCAGCTGCGTGCTGGAATGGACCGACAGTTTGCGGTTGATGTTGGCCCGATGAGTCTCCACCGTTTTGACGGAGATGGAGAGCGCTCCCGAGATGGACGCGTTGGAGTATCCGCGCACGACGAGATCGAAAACTTCGCGCTCGCGGTTCGACAGACCGTCGAGCTGCCCCGGCGTACCGCGCCCGCGGACGCGCGTGGAAGTGAGGAGCGACACGGGAAGCTCGGGGGCGAGGTAACGATCTCCACGCGCCACGGCTTTCAATGCTTCGATGACCGCCGTCGCCGGTTGCGACTTGAGCGCGTAGCCGGTGGCGCCGTATGAAAACGCTCGACTGACGTAGTCGTGAACGGCATGGGCACTCAACATCAGCACCTTGGCCGGGTGGCGACTCGTCAGCTCTCGCGTCGCGGTGAGTCCATCGATGCCGGGCAACGTAACGTCGATCACCACCAAGTCGGGCCGCTTGGCTTCGTACAAGGCGCAAACTTCTTGGCCATCCGATGCTTCTGCGACCACCGAAAACTCCTGGGTGGACGCGAGCAATGTTCGAAATGCGTCTCGGAATACGATGTGGTCGTCGATCAGCGCAACGGTAACGGTCATGGTGATATCCCTCATACTCCTACTAGTGGGCGCCGTTTATCGGCCAAAGGTCGCTTGGCTGTAGAGTCCTTGAAAGCCCCGCCTGCACTGCCACGGATTGCCCACTCCCGCGTGGGCTGATGACCCTAGGTTGCTAAATCCGGGCCTGACATGCGCACAGCCCAGCATGTCGCATTCCATGGCGACAATCACGAACTTCGAGCGCCGAGCATCGCCATTGTGCCCGGCACAGGGCGCCTCATCTACACAATTCACCTGAGCAAACGGGTCGGATTGCCCTTTGGCGGAACACGGTGGTGCGGCGAGCACGCGACATACGCCTTTAGGGTCGGTGCTCGCACGAGCACCGGTTCGAAGCAGCGGCGGAGCGAACGATGCGCCGTCGACCCTTCTGGCTCGAAGACGTCGAGCGATGAGAGCGCAACTTTTCAGGTGCTGTGCGCGGGCAACGCGGACGTCGCGGCGACGACGAACGTGCGTTCGATCAGCGACGCCAACATACTTCTCCGCGATGCTCACGATTCCGCGCCGAGATCGTCCAATGCCCGTGAGATTCGCTCGACCAAACGATGGCGCGGCCGCGCTGAGTCACGCGTCGATGTTTCATTGACGTCGCTCGGTCGCCGCCTCGTCGCCCATGTCGCTCGACGATGACTGGAGCAGGAGCGTAGATTCGTCAGCGAGATGAGGCGGCTTCCACACAGGATCGACTATGATCCTCGCGCGGTGCGGACGGACCGCGGCAGACGGGAGAGTTTCGTCCTCGCAAGTGCCGCAAAAAGATCTGCTCTCATCGGTTTGATCGGTTTCGAGTTTGACGGGGGGCGGCTCGCCTGGGAAGTGCCCCAGGCGAACGCGAGGGATACGGGTGGGTAGGGTGAAAACGAGAAGCGACACGGTCGTTGCAAAACGTAGCGCACCTCTCCGCCGACCAAGCAAGATGGCAGCGAACGGAGGCGAACGCGCACCGCGCACGGCGAAGCGCGCGCCGGGCGACCCGAGTCGACTGAGTTGGGGGGCGTTGCAAGGCGCGCCCACCGCATTCGCTGTGGTGGAAGGAAAGCAACTTGCGGCCGGCAATGGCTGTTACGTACAGCTCGCGCGTGTCAACGCGAGCGCCATCTGGAAGCGCGTGGGCTCGGATGTGCCCAACCATCAGCGGGCGTGCCGCAGCCTCACCCGGCTCTTGCTCAGGGAAGTCGCCACGCTCGCCGAGGTACGCACAGAGCCCGTGACGCGCGTGTATCGGCGCGTTGGTCATGAACAGTATTTGGAGGCGAGCTACTGGCGCTCGCCGGCCGACAAAACGAAAACGACAGTGGTGATGATCCACGAAGCGACTTCCCGAGTTTGCGCCGATCAAGAGCTCGCGCGCATGCGCGAAGCGCTCGTCCAGAACTCGCGAATGCGCGCCATCGGCGAGCTTGCTTCCGGTGTCGCCCACGATCTCAACAACACGCTGCACGCGATGCACCTCAGGCTCTCGCTCATCGAGCAGAACGAGGCTTGCCGATCGGTTCAAGGCAGCAATATCGCGGCCCTCTCTCGAGCCATCAACGACGCGGCGCTCGTCGTCGACCGCCTGCAGGACTTCGCGCGACAGAAGACCGAGCAAACCCTGGACCTCGTCAATCTCTCGGCGGTGGTCGGGGAAGCCGTGGAGATGGTCCGCACCAGCATCGAAGGAGAGACGTCGCTCGCCGGCAAGCCCGTGCGAATTCGTGCCGAGTTACCCTCTCTGCCGGCCGTGACGGCGCTGGCGTCGGAGCTCCGTCACGTCGTGGTCAACCTTCTGCTCAATGCGCGCGACGCGATGAGCAAAGGGGGGACCATCGAAGTCGTGGGCCAAGAGAGAGGCACGCGGGTGATTCTGCAGGTGCGCGACGAAGGCTGCGGAGTGCCCCGCAAGGATTTAGA
>DATHEQ010000094.1:0-2893 GCA_035318505.1 Polyangiaceae bacterium
TCCGCCGATGGCGCCGTCCGGGCAGTGTCGCTCACCAATCCCGTCCCCCTCCCGCCTCGCGAAGTCTGCCGCGCGCGCATCGAGATGAACGATGCCGAGGTCGACGCCGGTCCCGATGGCGGAAACAATTTGCCGATCATCGACATCGCGGTCGACGAACAATGGGTCTATTTCAGCGAGCCCTCGCTGCGTCAGATCAGCAAGTGCATCAAGCGATGACGGATCACCCGCCCGTCTTGCTCGCTTGGCGCGCGCGCAAGAGCTGAAAATAGCGCCGCGCGATGCCGGAGGCTTGCGCGGCCCGCGTGGCGTCTCCTTGATGCCGATCGAGCACGGCCTGCACGTAGCGGCGCTCGAAGTCGTCGACCACGATTTCGCGCGATCGAGAGAGGGGTAGACCGAGCTCGATGACCCGAGCAATGACATCGTCGGGCGGCGCATTCGAAGGCGAGGCTTGCGAACCCGCTGCGACGGGCGAGGAGGCGATGTTGCCCGGTCGCGTCGCGAGCGGTGAGGAGGCCAGATCGCCGAGCGCCAGTCGGCGCGCGACGGCGTTGTGGAGCTCGCGGATGTTGCCCGGCCAGTCGTGGTTTTCGAGCCGCACCAGGAGATCGTACGGCAAAGGGCCGTCCCCCCCGAGGCGCTCCCAGAAGTGCCGCGCCAAGAGCGCGATGTCCCCGCGCCGCTGCCGCAGCGGAGGAAGCTCGATACGCGCAACCGCCAGTCGATAGAAGAGATCGTCGCGGAAACGCCCGGCTTGGATCTCCTTGTCGAGATCGCGGCGCGTCGCCGCCATGACGCGCACGTCGACGTTGATCCAACGATTGCCGCCGAGCGGCCTCACCTCGGCGCGCTCGATGGCGCGCAGCAACTTCGGCTGCAGCGCGATGTCGAGATCGCCCACCTCGTCGATGAGTAGCGTGCCGCCATGGGCCTCTTGGAAAAGTCCTTTGTTGGCGGCGACGGCTCCCGTGAACGCGCCGCGCTCGTGACCGAAGAGCGTCGCTTCGATGAGATTGGCGGGCACGGCGGTACAATCGAACACGACGAATGGACCGCTGGCGCGCGCGCTCTTCTCGTGGAGCGACTCCGCCAGGAGCTCCTTGCCCGTTCCCGTTTCCCCCTCGATGACGAGCGGGACATCCGAAGCGGCTAGACGCTCGCACAACGGATAAAGGCGCCGCATCTCGGGGCTCGCTCCCACGACGCGACCGAAAGAATCCACGGCGGGCATGGTGACGATGGCGGGCGCGACGCGCGTCACCCGCAGCACGCTGTCGCCGAGACGCACCAGCTCCCCCTGCCCTTCCACCTGGACCTCGACGAAGCGCACGCCGCTCACCGAAGTGCCGTTGGTCGATCCGACGTCGACCAAACGGAGCGCGTCGCCCGCGACGTCGAGCGCCAGATGACGCCGCGACACTTTGGGATCCTTGAGACAGAGGTGGCAGATGGCGCTCTTGCCGATGAGCGCACGTGAAGGCGCCGAGCCGTCGATGGTCAGCGACGCGCCGCGGTCCGGTCCCTCGACGACTTGAAGGACGAACGAGGCCAGCGACTCGGGCGGGGGCCTTTGTAGAGGAGAAATGATCGTCGAGAGATCGTCGGCTTTTTTGCCTGCCAGGTCCGTCACGGCTCTCGCTCAATAGCATAGCCGGGCGGCGCGGCGTACGACAGCGGCGCCAACGCGCCTGTCGCCGACGCACGCGGTTCTTTCGTGTCAGCACCGGGCGTGGCGCAGTCTGCGCCACGCCGGTGCCAATCGAGGCTCTTCCGCGATCCCAAGATCAGCGCCTCACCTCTCTGCCGCGCCTCGAGAAAGCACAGTCCGTCGACGTTTCCCCGTTAGAGCGCGTCGCTGGCCAACGATCCGCTCTTGGTACGCGGCTTGCTCCCCTCCCGTACCCATATGCCCCAAATCCCCCTCCGAAGCATCTTGGTGATCGCGAGCTTTTGCGCCTCGTGCACCGAAGTCGCGCCCGACGTGAGGGACGCGGCAGCGTCGGACGCCGCAACCGGGCAAGAAACCGACGTCGCCATCGACAGCTCCGACGATGCGAGCAGCACTGATGTGACGATCGACGCCGCCACCGAGACGGACGACGTCGCAGTCGATGCCCCCGACGCGCAAGCGGCCACCGGACGCGACGGCTCTTTAGATATTATCGATGGCTCCCTCATCGACGGCGATGCCAACGACTCCGGACTGCGTTGCGATCCCAACCCTCCCAGCCAGTGGGGCACGTGCGACCCGACCAACGATCCCGCGTGTCTCGAGCAGCCATGCGAGGTCGGTTATGACGCTTATTTGGCCAGTTTCGCTGGCACGTGCAGTTTTATGGAAACGTTCGAATATGACTGCAACCTCTTGCTCGTACACTCGTTCATTAAGGAATGCCTCTTCGACGCCACGACGCGCAAGCTCGTCGGCAGTCGCCAGTGGTCGGACACGCACAACAAGTGCGCCGGCATCACCGTCGCGCCGAGTTGCGCCATGAAGAGCTGCCGCAGGTTCTGCGGTTCGACGAGCTCCTGGGACGAGCTGCGATGTCCAGCCGACGCCGGCTCTCCTGACGTGGATGATGCGCAAAATGACCGGCTGGAAGCCGGATCGGATGCACCGGATGTGTCGCCCGAGTGAAGTGAGCGAACGGCCGGGCCCCATCGCGTAGCCTGATCCACGCCGTGCCCGGTCGAGAATGGTCCCGAGCGAGAGGGTCGCCGACGGCGGGTGGCCCAGAGGACCAGCAACGAGCCGCTCGCGCTGTCGCGACAATGGTACGATGCGAACGGCCCAAATGGCAGCGATGCGATCCATTTTAACGCGCAGCTTCGTTCTTGCTCTCATGCTTGGCCCGGCGGCGGGATGCCGGGACGCGGGACGATCCACGAA
>DATHEQ010000095.1:0-8773 GCA_035318505.1 Polyangiaceae bacterium
CGGTGCCGCCCTTTCCCCCGGTGCTTCCCGAGGCTCCCGCGGCGCCGCCGGTCGTGCCGCCGCGCGCGTCGGATCCGCCATCCTTGCCCGCACTACCGCCGCTTCCTCCCGTGGCGCCGCCGGACCCGCTCATCGCGCCACTCCCACCGGTTCCGCCTTTGCCGGCGCCGCCCGTGCCCCCTCTGCCGGAGGTGCCGCCGGCGTTGTCACTGCCCGCCCGCGCCGCTGCTCCGCCGGACCCCGGGCGTGGTTCCGCCGGAACCGCTCGCTGCCGCCGTGCCGGTTCCGTCTCTTCCGTCACTCGAAGCGTCGGTCGCGGTGCCGCCTCGACCTGTCGGCGCGCGCCGGCCGCTCGACGGCGGCCGGCTGGGCGCGGACGAAGCTCCCCTCGACGCCGTCGCGCTCCGCTTGCGAGAGCTCGTAAAGGTCGTACACGCGATCGTCGATCTTGCGGTCGATCGCTTCGAAGCGAGAACGTGCGCTCTCGCTTTCGCTCGTCAAAGCAGCGGACCTTTGCGCAGCGAGGGCATCGACGGCCAGATCGACCAGGGCATCGTGCCGACGCTTGTCGCGCGCGCGCGCCAAGTCGGGTTTACGCAAAGGAAGGCTTTGCAGCGCCTTGATTTTGACTTGCGGAAACGCGCGCTGATGGGCCTCACGCACCGTCTCGGTGTAGACGAAGCGAAGCAGCTTCGAGTTGAGGAGCGCCACCAGGTAATGCACGTCGATGCCGCCCGATGGCGAGAACAACGCCAAGAGCGAATTGCGGAAGTAGAGCGCGTGCTCGTGCGGCCCCACGATGGGGAACGCAGCCGTCTGTCGAATCACGAAAATGGCCGCTCGATAGCGTTCGGGGTCGCTCACGAAGAGCGGGCACGGGGAATCGAAACGAACCGCAACGCGCGGCGGTCGACAGCCGTACCGATCGATGAGCTTGCCCTCGAGCACCGGGACGATATTGCCGTCAGGGCAAGGCCAATCGACGACTTGCTCTTTCGCGGCCGTGGTGCGAATGCCGCAGTCGCCCACCAATTTACCAAGCGAAAAGGAATGGAGGCGAAGTCGCTCGATCAGCGCGGCGGCCGGGGACACGCTCCATGGCTCACCCGGGCGAAAAACGGCTTGCAGCGAAGCGCCGTCGCGATCGACGAGCTGCGTGGTACGGCTCTTGTTTTGCTTGTCGAGCACGATGGTCAGTGCGGGCGTGGTGACGCCGCGGAAAACGCGCTCGCCCCAGTAGCGGACTTCGACCAAGCCCGCTTCGCGCTGTGCGATCTCTCGCGCCGAGCGGTAGCCGCCGAGGTGACCGACTTGATCGGGCACGACGAATGAGACGAACCGCCGCGAGAGCAGCTTGACCGAACGCTCGAGAAAAAGGGAATGGGCGGTCGGCCACCCGCCGCTCTCGTAGTGCGCGGCGTAATAGCGGCGAAGCTCGCCGGAGATGTCGACGGCGTGGCGGCCTCCAAACGACAGATAAGGAGGATTGCCGATCACGACATCGAAGCCTCCTTCCGCAAAGACCTCGGGAAACTCGCGCTGCCAGTGGAATGGGCGCGCCCCTTCGGGACCCGTTTGCGGCGCGCCTCCTTCTGTTTTGGTTTTGCCGCGCGCAGTTTCGGCGTCGCTCCAATCGGTGTCGATGAGCGAGTGGCCCGCGCGAAGATTGCGTTCGAGACGCGGCAACGTGGGGTGCGCTCCCTGTTCGGGTGAATGACGATGCTGATTGCCGTCCGCGCAACAAACGAGCAAGAGCGAAAGCTTCGCGACCTCGACGGCCGCGGCGTCCACATCGACGCCAAAGATGCCATTTTCGAGGATGGCCGCGCGGTCGGCCGCGCTTGGCTGCCGTTCATCGCCTTGGCCGCCAAAGTGCCACGCGAGCAAACGCCGGTAGGCCCCGAGCAAGAATGCCCCCGATCCGCACGCCGGATCGAGCACGCGCACCCTCGTCGGTGCATTGCGGGCGCTGCCGTCGAGGACACGACCGAGCGTGCGCTCCACGACGTAGTCCACGAGGTAGGTCGGCGTGTAAAAGGCGCCGTGCACTTTGCGCGACCCACGCGCGCCCTCTTTGGCGAGCGACCGCTCGTACAGATGCCCCAGCGTGTCGGGCGGCAACGTCGCGAGCTCGTGGCCGTCAGCGTCGGAATAGAGATGCAGCAGGAAATCGCGAAGCAAAGCCTCTGGCGCGGCCGCGAACGGATTTCGACCCTGCCCTCGGCCAGACGCGGCGACGCGCAACCCATTCACGCCGTACCGATCGGCCGCGTCATCGAAGTGACGTGCGAGCTCCGGCCCGACGCGTTGCGCGCCCGCGAGATCGCCGAGCGCACCGAACCGTTCGAGCCCATGCTGCTCCGCGAGCCGGAGGAAAAGGATCGCTTCGAGAAAGCCGACCTGCGGGCCTTCCGTGATGACGTCTGCGATCGGCGCAGCGACCTTCTCGAGCTCATCGAGCAGCATCGAGGCAGCTTCGGCGCGCGCCGCGTCTTCTGCGCAGGGGGGCAGTTCGACCGTCGCGCAAGGAGCAGGAAACACGTCTCTTCCGGCCACCTTAACCCGAATGAACCTTTTTCGACATCCTAGGTCGATGGGGCGCCAGCGTCCGCGGCGGGATGCTGGCGTTCGGCGCGGGTGATCGCAGAGTAACGTCGAGCATCCGTGGAACGCATCGATCTTGGCGAAGGGGCGTGGGTCCGGCTCGAGCCGGGCTTCGTGCGGGATCATCTCGCGCTCATGACGCGATTGACCGATTCGCTCCCGCTGCGCCAAGAGTCGATCGTGCTGTTCGGGCGAACGGTGAACATGCCGCGGCTCACGAGTTGGCACGGGGATCCGGGCTGTTCCTACGCCTACTCGGGTCGCGTGTTTCTCCCAGCGCCGTGGACCGCGGAGCTCGCGGTTTTGCGCGACCGCCTCGCCCAAAGCGAGGGCTGCGCTTTCAACTCCGTGCTCGTAAACCACTACCGCGATGGGCAGGATTCGATGGGGGAGCACGCCGATGACGAGCCGGAGCTCGGGCCGTCGGCCGACGACATCCGCATCGCGTCGCTATCGCTCGGAGCGCCGCGACGTTTCGTGCTCCGCCACCGCCGTACGCGCCAAGTTCACACGTTCCAGCTCGGCGAAGGAAGCGTGCTCGTCATGGGGGGCACGACCCAGCGCCACTTTCGCCACCATCTGCCCCGCACGCGCGCACCGGTGGGACCGCGGATGAACCTCACGTTTCGGATGATCGCGGTGATGTAGTGGGCCTCACGGTGTGACCGTGCACACGCCGTCGATGGCCGCACACTGTCGCGCGGTGCGACATACCTCCGACGGTCTGCAGTCCGCGTCGGTTGCCGCGACGCACGTGCTTGCATCGAGCGTGCATTTGCCGGCGAAAGCGCACTGCGTCGATTTCTTGCAATCGGCGCTGGAACGCGCGACGCACGCGCCGCTCTCCGCGTAACAGCCGCCCGAAGTGAGGCAGGCTCCCTTGTACGTGCAATTCGGACAAATACCGAAGGGTGTCTGGCAATCGGCGTCGGAAACGACGATACAGACGCCGTCCGGTCCGAGATGGCACTGCCCCGATAGGCCGCAAGGGACGTCGCTGTGAGCGCAGCCGTCCTCGGTCGGCACGCATTTGCCGTTCTGGTATGCGCAATCGCCCCATTCCTTGCAATTGGCAATGCTGCGGCAGTCGTCGTCCGAAGTCGGCGTGCAAACACCTCCCGATTTGCACGGATCGGTGGCACCCTCCAGACACGTGAGCCTCCCCGTGCGGGTCCAGGTCCCCCGCGCCGAGCGACCGTGACAGGTGACGAGAAAGTCGTAAGAAAGTTTGCCGCCGTTGCGATCGTATTGAATGTCGTCGAGGGAGATCGTGCCATTCGCGCAGTCGGCGACATGGATGCCGTCCGGGTGCGAGGTGACCGAGGCGCATACGCTCTCGTTCGATTGCGACGTGCAGCACACCGTCGCGGTCAGCAGCAGCGCCGCGCCGAGCCCCCACCGACTGCGAAATCGTCGGAGGCGAGTGGGGCAGAGAGGTACGATAAGGCCGCCCAAAATCCTCGTCCTTTGATGTAGCTCGTCCGACTGGGAGGGGTCAAACCGCTCCGAGCCCGCGCAACCTAGCGGTACTTCGTCGAGTGCGGCGCCAGCGCCACGCCGACGAGAGCAAGGCAGACGCGCCACGCGCTGCGGTGTATGCGCCAAACTGCCGGACTCACGCAGCAAGCCCGCGCTGTAAGTCGGTGACGCCGCCTTGAGACATCGCCAGCGCGGCTCATTGGCTCTAGTATGAAGGTAGATGCGCTTCGCGGTCGCTCCCACGCACGGGTCGCTGGTTCTCGGCGCCTGCGCGGTTTTGCTCAGCGCCTGCGGGAGCCGCACGGCGCTCGACGTCGACCCGCAAGACGGTTCGTTCGTCGGTTTGCCCTCCTCTATCGACGGCAGCACGCGCGCCAATTGCTTCATCGGCTCCCAGGCCGTCGGAGAGATCCCCATCGATCTCTATTTCATGATGGATAAATCGTCGTCGATGAACATGTTCGACCGCGGGCAAACGGTATCGCGCTGGACCGCCGTGTCGCAGGCGATGAAGACGTTCGTCAATTCTCCCAAGACGGCGGGGCTCGGAGCGGGGATCGCCTTTTTCCCGCGCACCGATAGCGTCGGCAACCTCTTCTGTAGCGCCGGCGATTATGCGTTTCCCGTCGTTCCCATCGGCATCATTCCCACGGTCGTGCCGGCGATTTCGACCGGCATAGGCGCGCAGATCTTGACCGTAGGAACTCCCACGACGCCAGCCTTGCAGGGAGCCCACATCTACGCGCGAAAACAGGCGCAGTCCGGCCGCCTCGCGGCGGTCGTGATCGTCACCGATGGTCAGCCGCGTCAATGCAACAGCTCGATCGAAACGACGGCGGCCGTTGCCACGCAAGCGTCCGGCGGCAACCCGTCGATCAAGACCTACGTGCTCGGGGTGGGGCCGAGCCTCTCCGATCTCAACAAGATCGCCGAAGCCGGTGGCACCGGTCGCGCCTATCTGGTCGAGTCGGGCGGCGAAGTCGAGCTGACGGCGGCGCTCGATGCCATTCGCACGAGCGCGTTGAGCTGCGCGTACGTGATTCCGGAAAAGGGCCGATCGACGGCGGAGGGTGGCCCAGCCAAAGTTGCGACACGCATCGGGACGAACGGGACGCCGGCGCCGGTGGGACAGGTTGCCAACCTCGCTGCGTGCGGTGGCGGCGGCGGTTGGTATTACGAGAGACCGCCTGTCAACGTCGACGGACCGAACGTCGACAACGCGCCAACGCGCGTCACGCTCTGCCCCGCGTCATGCGACGGCCTGGTGAAGACGAGTGGAAGTCATCTCGACGTCGTCGTCGGTTGCGACGACGCAGGCGAGGGCGCTCTTTGATCGCGTAGCGAGCGGCGTCGCTGAGCGACGACGAACTTGCGACGAAAATAGCATCGACATCGGCGCGCCATTTGGAGTAGAAGCCGCGGCGACATCGTCGATCGCGCGAAGTGGGGCGCGATGTGCGGGTCGCCCAGGGACGGACTCGGGTGGGAAGGTGGTCATGCAAGGCAAAATCGCAGTCGTCATCGCGCTCATCGTCGCAGTGCTCGCGGGGTGCGCCAGCGCGCGCCTGGCCTTGGAAAAACCAGTGTCGGGCCAGTGTGAGAACACGGGGCTAAAAGAGTGCAGCGTCATCACCGACGGCGTCATCCTGTACGTCGAAGGCGATCAACGGCTCGCGTATCAAAAGTTGCATGTTGCCGCCGGCAGCAACGAGCCCGACGACGTCATCGCGTTCGCCGGGGGGCTGAAGAACGTGACGCGCGAACCGGGGGCGGCTCACCACGCCGCTGCCATCGCGGAAATCGCCGATCTGTTGACGAGAGAGGCGAGGGACGCGGCGAGGCTTCTCGACGCGAAGGAAGCCGAACGTCCCGCGCCGAAGCGAAAGAAACTGCCGTCCAACACCGCCAAGAGCTCGATGGAAAAGCGCGGCGAAAAGGACGACGGTCCGCTCGATAACAGCGGCGTGCGCGCAGTGCTCGAGGGCACGGCGGGCGACGCTCCCCCCAAAGGTAAAATCTCACCGGTCACCGGGCTCGCCGCCACGTCACTTCCCATTTCTCAAATCGAGGGTCGCACGGTGATCCCCGCGCTCGACGACGGTAACCGCGCCTGCGTCATGAGCGGCATCATGTCGCCGTCCGCCGAATCGAGTCGCGGATACTGCGTGCGCGTCGCGCGTGGTCCTCTGGTCATCACCGATCTCCATTCGTCGAGTGCATGCCCGGCTGAGCTCTTCGCCCTCTCCGTCGTGCCCGGCGATCTTTCGACGCCGCGCTGGGCCGTCTATGGACAGGCGTCCAGCGCGATGAACGTCAGCGCCGGCTCGCTGGTCGTGCGCGAAAACGAGCAGTTCGTCGTTGGCGTCATGTCGTCGTCGGATCAAAAGATGAAACGCGACATCCGCTGCTCCGTCACGTGGAGCGGCTGGCGACCGGGCGCCACGAACAGCGATGCGGACTAGGCATTCCTAACGCAATACGCCGAGGGTCGAATACCGAGGTTCGATCTGGGCCCTTAGACTGAGGGTGGAGGTGCAGGCCATGGCGGACCGATTCAAGGGCAACCACGTGGAGTCGTACATACACGCGAGCGATCACGTGGCCATGTGGAGCAAGGGCCGCTCGGTCCCAGAAACCACGCACAAATGCGCCGTGGCCGTGCTCACCAAGGCGCTCATGAAAGACGGTGAACGCATGCAGCCGCCGGAGATGGACGCGCTCTGCTCCGAGCAGCTCAAGATCTACGTGGAAGAGTTGTTTGCCTGGTACGACGAGCAGAGCCTCGGCCGGCGCAGCAAAGGCGCCTCGATATAACGTCGCGTCTCACCACCCCACGGGCGGGTCGTTGCCCTCCGCCCCATAGAGGTAGGGTGCGAGGTGCGGTCGCGCTTCTTCCGCGAGAAACTCCGTGACCACGCGGATCCCGGCTTCGCGCAGCATCTCGATGCCGCGCCCCTGGTTTCTCGGGTGGGGATCGAGAAGTGCGACGTACACCGCGCCCACGCGCCGCGCGATCATCTCCTTCGCGCAGGAGGGGGTTCGCTGATGAAAGGCACACGGCTCGAGCGTCACGAAAGCGATCACGTCGTCGAGATCACCATCGAGCTGTCGCAGCGCCATCGGCTCGGCGTGGGGCTGGTAGGGGACCTGCGTGAAGCCGCGCGCGACGATGGTGCCGCGCTGCACGAGAACACACCCGACGGGCGGGTTGGGACGGCAAGCAGGGAGCGCCTTTCGGCCTTCGACGATGGCCGCGCGCATGAAGGCTCCGAGCTCCGGTTCCGGCGACGACATGGATGGCAGTCTAGCTCCATCCACGGTGCCGCCGGCGCGCCGCTCCTCGTCCCGGGATGACGAGAAGGCGGCATAGCCGTCGATGCGAATTCATCGACCGCCGATACGCTTCGAAATCCTGCGCTGATTAAGGGCAGAAAGGCCCACGACGCGACTACACTGCCGCCGATGACCACGAGCGTTCACGTGCTGCGCCAGATCGACGTGGGCGATTCGATCGATCTCGATCGCGCCAGCGCGACGCTGGATCATCGAGCGCGACGGGCGGAATTGTCGAAACAGCCGGCGGGTGCCGGCGTCGTGCTTCGTCGCGAGCCGCTGGAATTGACGCTCGAGCCGGCGGACGTAGGGCCATTCCACGCCGAGGTGCGCGCGCGGCTCTTCGACTTCGGCGTCGTTGCCATCCGATTCACGTTGTCCGTCGCGGAGTCAGACGGGACGGCGCTCGTCGCTCTCGCCGGTCAGCTCTCCCAGGCGGGGGCGATTTTCGACGCCAAAGCACGAGACATTTGGCACGCCATGGCGCGCGAGATCACGAGCGCCATCGTTCCCTGGGAAGAGAGCGACGCCGGCCAGCTCATCGAGGACTTTACGATTTTCGTTCTGCCCGCTCTTCCGTCGGGGCAGATGGATGCGGCAACCGTCCTTGCCCATCTTCTGTCGGGCGAGCCGCGCGAGCGCAAGTTGGCGCCGGTGATGATCCAAGAGCTCGCGCGCCGGGCCATACGCTACTACGACGACGATCTCGTCCTCGTCGACTACGATGCCGCCGTCATCGTCGACCAGGACGACGTAAGGACGCTGGTCGATATCTTCGAGATCGCTTCGGCGCAGCTGCTCGAGCTGAGGTTTTACGAGGGCATGCTCACGCGATCGATCGAAAAGCTTTTGCGCGACGTGCGCATGGCGCGAACGGCGGCGTGGCTCTTCCGGAGCCCCTTTCGGCAACTTGCCCATCGCGCCGCCCTTCTCGCGCTCGAGCTGGGTGAGCTCAGCGATCGCCTCGAGCGCGCCATTACCCTGAAAGGAGATACCTATTCCGTGCAGGTCTACCGCGAAGCGGCGGCACGCTTCCGCCTCGCCGAGGCCGACGCCTCGGTGAAAGAAAAAGTCGAGACCATCGGCCGCGTCTCCGAGGTGCTCGGGCACGAGATTCACACGCGGCGCGACCTTTTGTTGGAAGGTATGGTGATCGTGCTCATTGCGTTCGAAGTTCTCATGGCCCTACGGCATTAGAGCGAACAGCAAGGACGCGAGCGGCCGACCTGAACGACGTGATAGGATGAAGCGGCGTGGGTCTCCGTCCTCCTTCCCTACTCAAAGTACGGTCGGTGCGTGCCTGCTCAGCGTTCGTGCGTGCGAAGGGTGCGCGCCGCCCATGAGACCGTGGGCCTTC
>DATHEQ010000096.1:0-8651 GCA_035318505.1 Polyangiaceae bacterium
GTGCTGTTACGCGAATCACGCGACGGATCGCAAAATGGACACCGTCGCTCGGAGAAAGCGCAGATAGTGGTGAAATGCGCCCATCGAATCGGCGCAACGCGCTCGCTCGCGAGCGAGCAGCGGGATGGCAGAACACGAGACATTGCTGACGCTCCGAGGAGGTTCTCTCATGTGGCACAAGGGCGCGGGCGCGGTGAGTTTTCTGTGCTTTTTTCTTTCTGCTTGTGGCGCAAGGACGCCGGATCTCTCCGCCCCCGACGGCGGCGCAACGGATTCAGGCGCCACTTCCGGAGCGGGAGGCACGGCCGGCAATGGCGGCGCCACTGGCAAGGCCGGCGCTGGCGGTTCTGGCGTCAGCGCGGGCACGAGCGGTTCGGGCGGCGCCACGGCCGGAAGCGCCGGAACGGGAGGGACCGATCCTGGCGACGGTGGACCGGGCCCCTACGTGACGAGGGTTCAAGCTGCAAAGGTCGCGAAGATCGACCTCCTTTTCATGATCGACAACTCGTCGTCGATGGCCGACAAGCAGTCGATTTTGGCCACCGCGGTCCCCCAGCTCGTCGATCGACTCATCGAGCCGAAGTGCGTCGACCCCGTCACGGGGAGAATCGTCGGCCAGACGGTCAGCGGCGTATGCGCGGTCGGGGTGCTCGCCTTCGAGCCTGTGCAGGACATTCATATCGGCATCATCAGCTCCTCGATCGGGAACCACGGCGCCGGCGGCGTCTGCGAAGACAACATCGATATCTCCCTCGGCCGCTCCGACCCCCACAACAACGATCAGGCGCACCTCATCGCGCGCGGCGTTGGCGGCACGAACGTTCCGACCTTCAACAACAAGGGGTTTCTCAACTACAACCCGGCCGTGGCGGGAGGGCTTGCAACCGCCGCCGCTGTCGCGACACCGTTCACGGACATGGTCAAAGGGGTGGGCCAGCACGGATGCGGGTACGAAGCAACGCTCGAAGCCGTTTACCGCTTCCTCATCGATCCCGAGCCTTACGCCACGATTCGGATCGACACCAGCATCGGCGGCTTCGGTCAGGCGATCCTCACCGGGACCGACACGCCCTTGCTCCAGCAGCGGCAAGATTTTTTGCGCCCCGATTCGTTGGTGTCGATCGTGCTCGTGACCGACGAGAACGACTGCTCCGTGGTCGACGGTGGCCAAGGATTTTATGCGCTCCTGCCGCCCGTTGCGGGCACCGGTCGCAGTGTTCTCAAGCCTGGCACGTCAAAGTGCATCGAAAACCCGAACGACAAGTGCTGCTTCAATTGCGGCCAGCAGTCACCGCCCGCCGGCTGCTCCGAGCCGAGCAGCGACCCCGAGTGCATGAAAGGCGAGATACTGGTTTCCGACGACCAACCGAATTTGCGCTGTTTCAACCAGAAGCGGCGCTACGGCGTCGATTTCCTGTACCCCGTGCAGCGCTACATCGACGGCTTTACCCTGCCCCAGGTCCCGAACCGCAAAGGAGAAATGGTGAGAAACCCGCTGTTCTCGGATCTCACCTGCCCAGCGAGCGCGGGCTGTCCGGCAGCGCGTGATAGGAGCCTCGTTTGGGTGACCGGAATCCTCGGCGTCCCCTGGCAGGACATTGCCGTCGATTCGATTGACTTGACCAAGGGGTACAAGACCGCCAAGCAGCTCGGCAACGATGGTGTTTGGGCCGACATCGTGGGAGACCCTCTGAACGCGCAGGGCCCGGTGCCGCCGCGCGATACCCACATGGTCGAGTCCATCAAGCCACGGCCGGGGTTGGCAGGACCTGGCAGCAATTCGCACACCGACATGAAACACGGTCATGAATGGGACCCGTCCAAAGACATGGCCCAACCGAACGCCGACCTACAGTACGCGTGCATCTTCGATCTCGTTCCGCCGAAGACCTGCACCGAGGCGGCAGATTGCGACTGCTTTGGGCCCAATATCGCCGACGTGCAAAACCCGCTCTGCCAAAACGCGCAGGGCGCGTACACCTCGACGCAGGCCCGCGCCAAGGCTTACCCGTCACCACGGATTCTCCAGGTTTTGCAGGGGCTCGACGATCAGGCAATCGTAGGGTCGATCTGCCCAGCACAAGTCGTCGACACCAATCGGGAGGACTTCGGTTACGTACCCGTCGTCAACACCCTTTTGAACCGGCTGCGCCGACCGCTCGGAAGCCCGTGCCTGCCGATTGCGCTACCGGTCGACGCCGCGAGCGGACAGACACCGTGCGCCATCGTCGAGGTGTTCGACGCCGCCTCTTGCCCTTGCGATAACGAGCCTGCTCGCCGCACGGCGACCGACGCGCTTCTCACTGACGAGATGAGGGCCCAAGGAGCGTGCCGGTGCGAGATCCTGCAAATCGGCGGTGCAGGTCAGAACGTCTGCCGAAGCCAACTCAATCCGCCGTCGAACAGCGGCGATGGCTGGTGCTACGTCGACCCATCGCAGTCCATGGAGGCCACGTGCGACGTGGTCCGAACGTGCCTCGTCGACGAGAAGCGACGCATTCGTTTCGTCAATCCGAACAGCGAACCGCGGCCCGGCGCCACTGCCTACCTGCGCTGCGAAGTGCCGCCTATCGATCCCCTGCCGAACCGTTGTCCGTAGAGCGCGCTGCCGGTGGCACGTTACTTCGAACCGTAAACCTCGCGGCTCACCTCGATCGACAAGCCAACGCTCACGAGCGGCATGCCCCATAGGGACGCACGATCGACAGCCACTTCCGGGCGAACCGCATGGAAACGCACATCGGGCCCCATCGCCAAGCGCCACGCGTCCATTCGCAGCGCGTACCTCGCCGCGACGACAGCGCCCCAAATTCCGAGCGAGTGCGAAGTGGGTTGGTAGGGCGGTTCGGCGCTCACGAACATGGTGCCGGCGAAGGCGCCCGCGCCGACCTCCCATGCGCGCGCGCGTCCGAGCACCGCAGCGACCATCGCGGCAGCGCTGACGGCGCGCACCGACACGATATCCCCCGCTCCAATGGACACGTCGTATGCGCCCGTCAAGCTGACCACGAAACCGGCTGGCCACTCCACGAAACCGCCCAAGGTGGCGCCGGCGATTCCCGTTCCCCGCAAGCTGAAGAGCGCCGCTCGCGGTCCCGCGGAAATGCTCCATACGCCTTTGGCGGATGGTGCGGGCGGCGCGGTCGCACCCTCACCCGACGGCGCACCGTTTTCGCGAGGCGTGGGATCTTGCGAGCGCTCTTTCGGCGACCTCTCGCGGGCGCTGTCGCGCAATCGTTCGCCCTCTGCCGAATCCGAGCCGTCCGCGCGGCTCGGCGAAGGTTGATCGGACGTGGCCCCCTGATCGCTTCCCGCGTTGTCATCAATGGCGCCCCTGTCGATGCGTGAAGCCTCTTCGACGAGCTCCTTCGACGCGATGAGGAGCGCGTCCACGAGCGTCGCAGGCGTCGCCGTCGGCGGCGTCGAGCGCGCAACCCAGGCACCTGCACGCCGGCGCCAGCGAATTTTGGCCGCGAGATCGTCGCACACGACCTCCAGCTCGCCACCACCGGTCGCGCGTGCCGAGAGATCTACCTTGGCACGCGCCTCGAATTCGGCGGCCGAGACCTCCGACAGGACGGGACACTCGATGCGAACGGCAATGTCACTCGGACCGCCCCATGCCGGCCGTGCCGCGAGAATCGCACCCGCGGAGCCCAGCGCGACGAGGAGTTGGCCCACGGCGCGGCCGCTGCGACATGACACCCACATCGGACAGGACCGCGAGGTTCGCATTGCCTGGGGAGCACGAGGGCGGAATTGATAAACGATCACACGCAAATAACAGACATCCAGCCGTGTCGCCGCCGGAATCCCTTCCGTCGAGCTGCAAACGAAGTGCTCGTCACACCTGCCATCAGGCACTCATACCCAGGTGAGCGCCCCTCCCGAAACGGCTTTTTTCACCGATAGGGTCGACGATTGGCCGACACCCTCCCGAGCCGAAGATCCGTCGATGCCCCCGTCCGACGACACGGAAGATAGGGTCGAGACCCGCGCCTTGGTCGCGGGCACGAGCGACCGCGCTGCTTTGCGCGAGATATTTCCGATGGTCTATCGACAGATGCGCAGCCTGGCCGGGGGGCGTGCCGACTTCGACGATCTCGTACAGATGGCGGCAGAGCAAGTGTTGCGGAGCTTCGGGTCCTTCGCGGGACGCTCGAAGTTGTCGACGTGGACCTACCGCATTTGTTACCTGACCTTGCTGCGGCACGAACGTTGGTACCGGCGCTGGCTGAAGCGGTTCAGCCTCGCCGAGGGTGGCGATCTCGAAACGCAGGCCCCCGCGCACGACGAGCCCACACTCGACGAGCTCGAACGCGCGGCTCGGCTCCGTAAGGCCGTGGCGCGACTCTCCCCCAAACGACGCACCGTCGTCGTCCTTCACGATTTAGAGGGACATTCGCCGCAAGACATCGCCGCCATCGTCGCCGCGAACCCCCTCACGGTTCGCTCCCGCCTTCGGGACGGCCGTCGCGATCTGGCCCGTATTCTTGCGGCCGACCCCTACTTTGGCGATGACGCCTGTTTGCCCGAGGAGAACGAACGATGAGCCCGCAATGCTCCGAGCCCGATCTACAGCTATCGGTGCTGAACGTCGCGCGCAACGTCGAAACGGCGACCCCCGAAGTCGCGCTGCACCTCGAACAATGCGTCGCCTGCCAAAGCGCCGCCGAGCGCATGAGACGCATGGTCGCCGTCTGGACCGACGACCAGGCGGATGACGACGAGATCGCGTCCGCGGCCGTCAGGTTTCACGCCCGAAGCGCACCCAAGCGCACGGCGCCCGGATGGTTCGATGTCGTCCCCTTCGCGTCGGCAGGTATGGCAGCGGGGTACTTGCTGCTCGCAGCCAGCGGGACGATCAGCTTGCCTTGGAAGTCTCGCGCCGTCGAAGCATTGCCCCCCGCCGCCGCTCCGGCGCACGTCGCGGCGGTGCCGAGCCGCGTCGCGACCGACGTGCCTAGCGTCGCACCGGTTTTCGCGACGAACGATGAAAACGTCAGCAGGGTGCGCGCCCGGCCGCACGTCGAGACGGCACGCGGCGTGGCGCCCCTCGTCAATGGACTGCGTTTGCAGCTGAAACGCGGCGAATCCGCGCGCGTCGCGCTGAGCCTTGGACAGGAGTCGCACGTCGAGGGTCCGTGTCTCGTCGAATTTTGGTCGACACCGATGGAGGCCGGTGGCTGGAGGATGGTACGCGAGGAGACCGACGTAAGTGCAGAGGATGGCACCGCGCAGCCGGCCGGTTCCAACGTCGCGACGCCTCGTCCCGTCGTCCCTCCCGTGTCCGGCTCTTCCGGATCGGGCGCGTCCACCGATACGACGAGCGCGCGCGAGCTCGCCGGACCAGGAGCTACGCTCGTCTCCGCGCGTGCTTGGTCACGCGCCGCAGCCGCCCTGCGCGAAGACAATTTCGAGGTGGCCGATCGCGCCTTCGACGAGCTCGGTCATTCTTCCGATCCCGCGACGCGCGACGCTGCGCGCCTCGCGCGGGCGCAGCTCTGGATCTCGCGCGGCCGCGAAGTAGCGGTGCGGCCGGTGTTGGAGCAGTTGGCAGCCAACGGCGCCACAGCGCTCGTCCGCCAGCGCGCGGCAGAATTTCTCAATCGAAAATAGTCGCTGACATCATCCGGAGGTCGTTCCATGTGGGATCAACGCGCCCGAGTTGCGCTCGTTTTCGGAAGCTTTCTCCTTGCCGCATGCGGGACGAGAATGCTCGACTTCACCAGTCCCGACAGTGGAACAGCAGATTCGGGCGCGACCACCGCAACCGGAGGCGCGAGCACGGCCGGTGGGACGAGCGGCGCCGCTGGGTCGGGCGCCATCACGGGCGGCGGCGGCGTGGGAGGCACGGGCACCGGTGGTTCCGGGAGCACGACCGGCGCCGGCGGTTCCGCGGGCACCGGCAGCAGCGGCACGGGTGGGACGATGGGCGGGAGTGCAGGAACGGGCGGAGCCAATCCCGATGACGGCGGCGCCCCTCCCCCCTTCGTCTCGAGCAACGTCCGAGCGCCGAAGGTCTCGAAGATCGATCTGCTTTTCATGATCGACAATTCGTCATCCATGGTTGATAAGCAGCAGGTTTTGTCGCTCGCCGTTCCCGAGCTCGTCGACCAACTCATCGATCCGAGATGCATCGACCGCGTCACGGGGCGGGTCCTATCGAAAGCGGTCGACGGTGTTTGCGCCACCGGCGAACGCGCGTTCGAACCGATCAAGGACATTCATATCGGCTTGATCAGCTCGTCGCTCGGCAACCATGGAGCGAACGGCGTTTGCGAAGATGCGATCGATGTCGCCTTGCAACGCTCCGATCCACACAACGACGACAAGGCCCACCTTCTCACGCGCGGCGCGGGCGGGACGTTGGTTCCGACGTTCGGCAACAAGGGCTTTCTCTACTACAACCCGAGTGCGCCGGGCGCGCTGACCACACCGAACGAGGTCGCATTGTCCTTCGTGCAGCTGGCGCGTGGCACCGGTCAGCACGGGTGTGGGTACGAAGCGTCGCTCGAAGCCGTGTACCGCTTTCTCGTCGATCCCGATCCCTTCGACACCGTCACCATCGACACCAGCATCGGCGGCTTCGGTCAAGCGATCCTCCGCGGCACCGATGAGCAGGTGCTTCAGCAAAGAAGGGACTTCTTACGCGTCGATTCGCTGGTGACGATCGTGATGGTCACCGACGAGAACGATTGCTCGATAAGCGATGGTGGTCAGGGGTTTTACGCGCTCCTTCCGCCCATTGCGGCCACCGGCAGGAGCGCTCTCAAGCACGGTACGTCCAAGTGCTTGGATAACCCCAACGACCCGTGCTGTTTCAACTGTGGCCAGCAATCCCCGCCGCCGGGATGCCCGGCGGCCGATGGCGACCCGCAGTGTCAGCAGGGAGAGATCCTCGTCTCCGAAGACCAGCCGAATCTGCGCTGCTATAACCAGAAGCAGCGCTACGGCGTCGATTTCATGTACCCGGTGCAGCGCTACATCGATGGCTTCACGAGCTCCAAGGTTCCGAATCGCCAGAGCCAATTCGTCGACAATCCGCTCTTTGCCAATAGCGGGTGCCTCGATCCCGGCTGCCCACCAGCCACGCCGCGCGACAAGAGTCTCGTGGTCGTCACGGGAATCGTCGGTGTGCCCTGGCAGGACATCGCGGTCGACCCAGGCGATTTGAAGTCCGGTTACAAAACCGCGAAGCAGCTCCGCGACGAGAACGTCTGGCGCAACATCGTCGGTGATCCGCTGAACGCCTCAGGCCCCGTTCCGCCGCGCGACCCGCACATGGTCGAGTCCATCCTGCCGAGGCAAGGGCTCGCCGGCCCGGGAAGCGCTCCTCAGGCCGACGCGATTCACGGTCACGAGTGGGACCCCTCGAAGGATCGAAATCAACCGAATGCCGACTTGCAGTACGCGTGCACCTTCAATCTCGTGACCCCCAAGATCTGCGTCGAAGCGGCAGACTGCGACTGCTTCGGGCCCAACCTCGGCGACGTGCAAAACCCGCTTTGCCAGAACGCGCAGGGCGCGTACACGACCACCCAATTGCGCGGCAAGGCGTACCCCGCACCGCGTATCCTGCAGGTTCTGCAAGGGATGGGCGATCAAGCCGTCCTCGGTTCGATTTGCCCGTCGCAAGGGTCCGACGCCAACCAAGCGGATTTCGGGTACCTGCCCGTCACGAGCGCCGTCATGGATCTTCTGCGCAAACCGCTCCGCGAGCAGTGCCTTCCCGTCGCGCTGCCCGTCGCTCCGGATACCGGCGAAACGGCTTGCCGCCTCATCGAGGTTTTCAACGCCGCGTCGTGCGGGTGTGACACGGAGCCAGGGCGCCGCCCGTCGCCCGAGGCGATTCTCACCGACGAGATCAAGGCGCAAGGCACCTGCCGCTGCGAAATGAAGCAGGCCACGGGCGCGGCGCAAGCGATGTGCCGCAGTATGGTGACCCCGCCGCCGAGCAGCGGCGATGGCTGGTGCTACGTCGATGCAGCGCAGCAGAGCGACGCGACGTGCGACCTCGTCACCGCGTGCCCGGCCGACCAGCAACGGCGCATCCATTTCATGAACGCGAACAGCGAACCGCGTCCCGGCGCTAGCGCGATACTCCGCTGCGACACGTCACCCGTCGCGCCCTTGCCGCCACGTTGCCCATGAGGCGACAGCGGGCGCGTTCACTCGGCGCCCGCTGCCCCCGGCGCGGACGACGCACTCGGCGCACTCGGCACACCGACCAGCGGCGTGGCCGGTAGACCGAGCAAGCGCTCGGCATTGCCGTGGTAAATTTTTTCCAAAACGTCGGGGGGAAGCTCGATCCCATCGATGTTCCAATTTCCCTGGATGGGCGTGGGGTGGGCAAAGCCCTTGTGGGCAGTCTCGAAGAACTCCCAGCTCGACATGAAAAAGTGTTCGACGTCTTTGCGCGTGTGACCGTACGACTCGCCCGCGCCGAGCACGAGCATGCCGCCGCCGAGCTGAATATCCGTGCCGAAGAGCACGCGATCGGGATGTGCCAAAATGAGGCGCCGTACCTCGGCGGGTTTGCGGCCAATCTCGGGAATGCGGGCAGCGGTGTCGACATAGAAGTTCGGATACGTGACGAGCATCCGCTCCACGCGATCCGGCTCTTCGGGCGCGTTGCCGAAGTGAACGAC
>DATHEQ010000097.1:0-8055 GCA_035318505.1 Polyangiaceae bacterium
ACCGTGGATCGCCGTGTGCCCCATCCGTTCCTTCTCACGGGTCTCGCCGCATTCGTTGTTCTGATCGCCTCGCATGCCTTCGCAGCACCGAAGGACAACGCGGCTCTCAAGCTCGACGATGATGCAATCTTCAATGATTACCTAGCGACCAAGTTTTCGGACGCCGAGCGAAAGCTGAAGCAAGCGGTGACCCTCTGCGGGCGCACGGCCTGCTCGCCCAGCGTGCTTGCGCAAGTCCGTCGCGACCTCGGCATCGTGTACGTCGTGACCGGACGGACGGACGAGGCACGCGCGCAATTCGCGGAGGCGCTCCGTTTGGACCCCGCCACGTCGTTGCCCAAGGATCTAGCGACCCCCGAAATTCAGGCCATCTTCTCGTCGGCCGGCGGCGGAGGAGGAGGAGGCGGGGGCGGCAGAGGAGGAGGCGCTGCACCACCCCCCGAAGCAGCCCCCGAAAAGCCGCTGACCGGAGCTCCCGCCGGTCCCGACGAAGAAGAAGAGATCGAGCACATTCCGGTCGGTGAAGCCGCCCTGTGGACGCCACTCGTGATCTTTGCCGAGATGGCCGAGGGCATCAACCCGTCCAAGGTGCAGGTCCGTTACAAGGTCTTCGGTTCCCCCGACTGGAAGCGCTCGGAGATGAAGAAGTACCGCCGTGGTTACGGCGCCGAGATCCCCTGCGCGGACATCGGATCAACACCCGGCGAGATGCGCTACTACATCCAAGCACTCGGCCCGAGCGGCGAGGTGATCGCAACCAACGGCACGCGCAGCGCGCCTCATCGCGTCATCTTGAAGGACGATCCAGCCGACGAACCGCGCCACTTGCCCGGCAAGCCAACTCCGGAAAAGTGCAAAGGTGGGATGCAAGTCGATTGTCCGCCCGGCCTTCCCGGCTGCGCGTCCGATCGCAAGAAGGCACCCGGAGTGGAGTGCGGCTCCGATAGCGAGTGTCAGGCCGGCGTCTGTCTCAACGGTCAGTGCGGCGGCGATCCCGACAAGGTCCAAGACGTCAAGTGCGAGACGGACGTGGAGTGCGGCACGGGCAAGAGCTGCAAGGACGGCGTTTGCATCGGTGTCGCGAAGAAGAACTGGATCGGCTTCGCGGCGCAGCAAGACATTCTCATGTTGCCCTCGGCGACTTCCGTGTGCGCCGACCCGGCCGAGTACGTTTGTTTCGAAGGCTCGGCCCTCTACAATCCCGAGAATATCTACCCGATCATTCCCCAGGCCAGCGACGAAGTGAAGGGCGGGTTCGGCATATCGACGACGCGCATCCTTCTTAGCTACGATCGCACGCTCGGTTCGCATATCGAGCTCGGTGCACGCGTTGGCTACGCGTTCGGCGGCGGTCCTCAGGCACAGGGTGGCAAGGCCTTTTTCCCGGCGCATCTCGAGGCACGCCTCTCGTATTGGTTCGGGAAAAATCCGTTCGCCTCGACCTCCATACGTCCTTACGTCGTGCTCGCCGGCGGCGTCGCGCAATACGACTCCAAGGTCACGGTGCAGGTCTATGAGCGCAGTACGGATGAAGGCAGCGTCAATGGCGTGAAGCCGTTCCCCCTCACCGCGTGGAAGAAAGCGGGCACGTCCTTCGTGCAAGGCGGTCTCGGAATCCTCTACCCGTTCGATTTCAAGTCGGGCATCGTGGCCGAGGTCAAGCTGATGCAAGCATTCAGCGCGTCTGCGCTCGGCGCCAACTTTCAGCTCGGCTACCAGATGGGTCTCTGATCGACCTCGCGTAGCCGCCGTCGCAAAGAGGGCGGCTACGTCGAAGATTTTGCATCACCAACGCGAAGGCGGCGGCGCGGCGTACGTCCCGGGGAACGGGTCGGCGTTGCGGCGTCGATCCACCTCCCGTTGCGTCGAGGGCCACGCGGGCGCGTTGCGCGGCGTGAAGATGGCGACACCGACGATGCCGACATTGCGGTCGGTACCCGTGCGAGCCGCATAGGAGTCACGGACCGACCCGAAGCGGAAGGCAGCAACGTGGTCGCTCGTCTGGCGAAAGCCGTCGATCTCGACCGATCCACCCGCCGGGACGAGGTAACCGCGCTTGCGGAAGCTCGCCGATTTGCCGTCGAGAACATCGAGACCATCGACGGACGCCACCGCTTCCACGCGCACGCCGGTTTCGTTGGTGACCACGACGCTGTACCTCTGTCCTGCTTCACCGATGGCATAGGTGCGACCGCCCGCGTAAAACGCGGGAAGCGCGCGTCCGCTATCGTCATTCAAGGCGACGCGAATTCCGAGACCGGCCACGTCGACCACCGCGTCACCCATCTCACGGTAGTCGGCATAGCGTGCCATGGCGCGCGCACCTTCGCGATCATTGTAATAAAGGCTCACGAGCTGCGAAGGGCGATCGGGGTCGGCGCGATCGAACGAGGTGTGCGACACGTGCGAGTAGCGCGTCTCCCCCCACTCCGTGCCGAGACCGGGGCGCTCGGCCGCAGTCGGAGCCTTCGGGCGGAACTCTCCGGCGGCGCTCGAACCTACGTCGACCGGGGGGCGACCCATCGCACTCGGCTCGGCAGCGCGGGACGCAGCCGAACCCAGGTCGCCGGCGCGATCGCTCCTCGGACTCGGTGCGGCGGGCGCGTCCGCGTAAGCTTGCGCCGTGCCCCCGGGCGCGTGACCGGCGGGCGATTTGGCAGCGACCGTCGCCCCTCGACCGCAAGCGCTCAAGCCAATCGCCGCCACCAACATCGCCCAACACGAACCCAGCGTTCTCGTCCTCGTCTTCATCTTCGGCCTCCTGACGAGAGAACGAAGACGGAGGTGCGACCTTACAGGGGACGGAAATGATTTTGGCGCGGCGGCGAACCTAGCGAACGCTTTGGGGACACCCGCCGCAAGCGCTTTGAACTTTGCTGCGCGCTTTGCCTACCTGCTCACCGGCGGACGTACATTCCCTCCGCTCCTCGAGTGACCGCGCGACCTCGCAAACCTGCTGCGCGGCGCGCTCCATGGATTCGAGCGCGCGACACGCCCGCGCGCAATCGCGTTCGCTGGCCGCAATCTCGAGCTCGTGGCGCGCCTCCGCGAATCGTGCGCGCGCGCTGGCGCCCGCTCCGTGTGGCTCCCCCGCCTCGACGGGGGCGCGCGGTGCGGATTCTAGAGGTGCCGATTGCCCGCTCGAGGATGCGCCCAGGTCGACCGAGGGAGGGCGGGACGGAGGAGCGCCGGCCGCAGGAGGTCCGGCCGGAGACGGGACGGGTGAGCGGCTCTCGACCGCATCGCTCGGTGCGTGGGCGGCGGTCGTCGGCGGTTCCTGCGCGGGAGCGGCCGATCGCTTGTTGTTCGAGGCGCACGCTGCCACGCACACCAACATGCCGCCGGCGATTGCCGCCGAGAACGAGATCCGCGCCATTCAGTCCCTCGTGTTCCGTACCGGTGTGGGACGACCCGACGCCGCACTCGGTGGCGTCGCCTTGTCGATGGTCTCCGTGATCACTTCGTCCTGGATATGCACGGCCTCGAGGCTCGCGCGCATCGCTTTCTGGCGCGCTTCTTCGGCCTCGGCGCCTTTGCCGGCCTTGGCCAGCGATTCGCCGAGCTTTTCGTAGAGGAGCCCCCGAACCTCCAGCAAGTGGCCTCGGAAATACGTCTTTCCCGCCGCGCGCTCCAGCCCTTTGGCGATCTCCGTCTCCGCGCGGTCGAGCTCTCCGCGGCGCACGCGCAGCTCGGCGAGCCGCGCGTAGGTATCCGCGAGCACTTCGTCGACCTCCGGTGACGGACCGGGCGGCGTCGCTCCCGTGACGAGCTGCTCGAGCGGCGCGATGGCGCGATCGATCGCGCCCTGCTCCTCGCCGCGATCTGCCAGGCGGTGCAGCGTGCGCGCTTTGGAGAGCCAGGCCATGAGCTTGGTATCTACGGGGCGCGCGCTCGGCTCTTCACACGGGCAGCTGCCGGCGGGCGCCCCACGTGAAGTTTCCTTGGCACACGCGGCGAGCGTCGACGAGAGAAGGACCATCGCCGCAAGCGCGAACCGGTTCATGGCGCACCCCAGCGGGCGAATTGGTTCTGCCGAAAATCTCGGGCGCGCGCGTAGGCGATGCGTTCGACGCGACCGGTCGTGCCGCCAGAGCGCGGGATCCCCTCCGGGAAAAGATCGACCGTCGAGCGAGAAAGTGCGAGCGCGGTTCCGGCCTGCTCGACCGATGTCTTTGCGGCCATCGAGGCGTCCGGCGCCGCGCCGCGAATGACGAGGACCACGGCCGCCGCCATCGCCACGAGACAGGCCGCGCTGCCCAACGCAAGGTAGGCGACTGTGCTCGTCTCGGCGCGCGGCACCCCGGCTCGGCGCGCGGCCTCGCGTGGGCGCTCGAACAAAGCGCCACGAGAACCTTCGCCGTGTGGCGCGAGCGCGCGATCGAGCATTTCTCGGTGACGCGCGGCCGAAATTTCTCGAGGCAATACCGCGGCGCGCAGCGCGTTGGCGAGCTCGCCGGCGGCGCGCGCGTCGGCATCGATCATGGGGGTGTCGTCCTCGGCGCGTGGCTCCCCGCCGTCTCCACCGTGCGCCGTTTGCTCCTCGAGCACGCGGCGTAGCGCTTCGGCCGCCCTCCTTTCTTCGTCGCTCGGCGGCGCGTCCGGGTCGAGCACGGCGGCAAGGGTACCCGCGCTGGGCGGCTTCGGTCGGTCGGATGCGCTCATGGCAATTCTGTCTCCAGAGGAGCTTGGGCGATCGCCTTGCGCAGCGCGGTCATCGCACGATGGAGTACCACGTCGAAAGTGCTGCTCGAAACGCCGAGCAGCGCGGCGACTTCTTCGCGCGTGCGCTCTTCGATGATGCGCAGGCGAATCGCCGACGCATAGCGCGGGTGAATCTTGCTCAAACCGAGCTCGAGCTTGGCGCGCGCCGCGTCGCGATCACGGCGCTCGGTCATGAGGTCCCCCGGGTCCCCCGCGCCAGCATCGAAGGCGGCCGATTCCGCTTCGCGCTGAAGGTCTTCGGGCTCGAAAAGCACCTCGCGTCGTCGGGCGCGCAGGAGGTCGATGGCCACGTGAAGCGCAACCATGCGAAGCCACGGGTAGATGCCAGGATATTGCCATTCGAAAGTGCCGATGCGCTCCACCACGCGAGCGTAGGTGTCGCCGAGCGCTTGCTCGGCCACCGTGACGTCACCGAGTCGCGGGTAAAGCACGAAACGAAAGAGCGTGGGCCCAAACTGCGAAAGGAGGTCGCCGAGGGCAGCTCGGTCGCCCTGTTTGGCACGGGCGACGAGCGCTTGCTCCGTCTCGGGCGAGAACGGGCGGACCCTCACGCTTGGGACGATACACAAGCGGGGCGGCGCACCAAAAACTTCGGCCGATGCGACCCAAGGCAAAAAGAGGCGAGCATCTCCCACTCGGATTGCCCCCACCCCGTTCAGCGCCAGCTCCACGAAGAGAGAACGATGGCGGTGCGACGACCTTACACCGCCACAATCGTTGGGTAGCTACGCGCGAATCGCCAAGGGCGGCGTGCTCTTGCGGCCGAACAGCTGACGGAGCACTTTGCCGGTCGCCGTCGCTTGTTTCGCGACCTCACGTGGAGGCCCCTCCGCGACTACGCGCCCCCCCTCGTCGCCACCTTCCGGACCGAGCTCGATGACGTGGTCGGCCGACGCGATGACCGAGGGATGGTGCTCGATCACGACCAGCGTGTCGCCGCGGTCGACGAGACGGTAAAGGACGTCGATGAGCCGCATGACGTCGCCCTGGTGCAGGCCCGTGGTCGGCTCGTCGAGCACGTACACGGTGGGCTCGTGCCGCACCGTTGCCGTCAGCTCGGCTGCAAGCTTGAGCCGCTGTGCTTCACCGCCGGAGAGCGTGTTCGAGCCTTGCCCGAGCTGGAGGTACCCGACCCCGAGATCGGACAGGGTCGCGAGCGGGCGCGCGATGCGCGGGTGCACCCGAAAAACCTCCGCTGCTTCTTCGGCGGTCAGCTTGAGGACGTCGCCGATACCGAGGCCGAGGTAGCGCACCTCCTGGGTGGCCGCGTCGAAGCGCGCCTGGTTGCAAGCTTCACAGGGGGTCACGACATCGGGCAAGAAGGACATCTCGTGCCAAATGACGCCCTGCCCGCCGCACGCTTGGCACCGTCCCCCTTGCGCGCTGTTGAAAGAGAAGCGCGTGGGCGACATTCCGCGCATCTTCGCCTGCGGCGTCGCGGCGAACAGCCGTCGAATGTCGTCCCAGATGCCGAGGAACGTGGCGGGAACGGAGCGCGATGTGCGGCCGATGGGGGATTGATCGACGGCGATGGCGCGCACGACGTGCACCGCGCCGGTGAGCTTCGTGAAAGGGAGCGGCTCGGGCGCGACGAGTCCCAGCGCGTGTCGCAACGCGGGATAAAAGACCTGTCGCACCAGCGTGCTCTTGCCCGAGCCCGAAACGCCCGCCACCACGGTCATGCGACCGAGCGGCACGCGCAGGTGCGCCTTCTTCAAGTTGTGCGCCGTAGCACCGAGGAGCTCGATCGCGCCGCGCGCGGGCACGACGCCGAGATCGCGGCCGGGGTGTACGCGCGGCCCGGAGAGCGCCTTGGCCGTAGGGGAATCGGGATGGGAGAGCACTTGCGCGGGCGGACCCGCGGCAACGATGCGTCCACCGTGGCGCCCCCCCGACGGGCCCAGATCGACCAGGTGATCGGCCGCTTGAATGGTGTCGGCGTCGTGCTCGACGACGAGCACGGTGGAGCCCGTATCGCAGAGCGCGCGCAGATTGGCGAGCAGGCGCTGGGTATCGCGGCAATGCAAGCCGATGGTCGGCTCGTCGAGCACGTAGAGCGCACCGGTCAAGCCGGCACCGAGCTGAGCGGAAAGGCGCAGCCGCTGCATCTCGCCCCCGGAGAGCGTGCGCGCGGCGCGATCGAGCGAAAGGTAAGTAAGGCCGACCTTCACCAGAAAATCGAGCCGACGCATAAGCTCGCCGAGGGGCGCCTCGGCAATGCGCGCGCGGTCACCGCTGAAGCGAAAGCTCTTCACGCGCGACAGCGTGCGTGCCACCGGGAGCGCGACGATCTCGTGGTAGCGCCACCCTTCGAGCCGCACCGCTCTTGGCACGGGCGACAGGCGCGCCCCTTCGCAGGCGCTGCACACTTCCGTCTGCTCCTCCTGCGCGGCTTCGGTGCCTCCTTCGATGCCCGTTCCCTCGCAATCCTCGCAGCGACCCTGTTTGGTATTGAAAGAGAACCAGCGTGGGTCGAGCTCGGGGACGGAGAGCTTGCAATTCGGACAAGCGCGTTTGGTCGAGTAGAGCCGCTCGCCCTCGGCGCTGCCTTCGCGCTTTTGCACTTTGAGCGCACCCTGCCCCAAAGAAAGGGCGCGTTCGGCGACGCCGCGCGGAAGGGACGCCAGCGGACCTCGGAAAAGGACGAGGTCGATGGTGTGCTCTTTGGTCTTGGCGAGGCGCGGCGGCGCATCGGTACTGACCAGTCGACCATCGGCCCACGCTTCGGCGATGCCGGACCGCGCGGCCGACGTAAAAAGATCGAGGTACGTTCCTTTGCGCGCCTGCACCGCGGGCGCCAAGACGACGCCGGTCTCCTTCGATCGTGCGAGCTCGGCGAGGATGGCGTCGAGCCCGAGCGCCGCGATGGGAGCGTCGCACGTGGGGCAGTGTTGCTGTCCCAGCTTGGCGAACATCAGGCGCAAGTAGTGCGCGACCTCGGTCACGGTGGCCACGGTGGAGTTCACGCCGGCGCGCGTCGTGCGCTGTTCGAGCGCGATGGCCGGCGGAACACCGGACACGCGATCGACGTCCGGGCGCGGCATGGTCGGAAGAAACTGACGCGCATAGGGCGTCAACGTCTCGAGGAAACGACGCTGCCCTTCCGCGAACACCACGTCGAAAGCCAGGGTGCTCTTACCGGAACCGCTCGGCCCGGTGACGACGCAGAGCTGCCCTCGGGGCAGCCGGCACGAAACTTCGCGCAGATTGTGCTCGCGGGCGTGTTCCACCACGATGGAGCGGTCTTCGCCCGACGTCGGTGCACCGCTCGCGATCGCGGCTGCCGGCACGTCGATGCCGCGGAGCGCTCGCGCGGTCGCGCCGCTTCCGCGC
>DATHEQ010000098.1:0-33130 GCA_035318505.1 Polyangiaceae bacterium
GGGCTGCGGGTGCCGCGGTGGCGGACACGACGGGCGTGGCGGGTTCGGCGCGCGTCGCGGTGCCCTTGCTCGCTTTGACCGGCGCGGCGGCGGGCAAAGCGTGCTCCTTCACCGGCGTCGGCGTGGTGGCTGCTGCGGTGGCCATGGCCGAACTCTCGCCGGCGACGGCAACGAGCTGCGCCGTGATGCGCACGTTTTCTTCCGATGGCCCTTGCACGATGGAATACGGCTGGAACCCCGCGCGCCGCACGACGAAGCGGCGCGGATTCTTTCGCGTCGTCTCGTTGTCGACGGAGATTTGCATGGGCGCCTGCCCGAGCGTGCTTTCCCCCTCCCAAACTTCGGCGCCCGCCGGCGATGCGTCGATGAACAGCACGAAGGACTTGCGTGCCGCGGCCGGTGCGGCGGCGCTCGGCGTGGCAGGGACTTGCTCCTCGTGACGCCCACCTGAATAAATCAGCGCGCCGAGCGTCGCTGCGACCACCAGCGCGGCCGACGCGATAAGCACCGGTTTACGCCCTCGCGCCGGCCCACCTTCGGGAGAGGTCTCCCGTGAGGACAGGGTGGCCGTCGAAGACGCCAGCGACGTCGCTCCCTGCACTCTGCCGCCCGATCGCGGCGTTGCCTCGATCTTCACGGCGTGTGCGCGCGAGCGCGGCTTGGCCGCCGATCGGTGCGAACCGCCACGGGTCGCCGACGCTTCGTCGAAGGCGAGAGGAGGCTCACTGGTCGCTTCGCGCATCGTCAGCGCGGCCGGGAGCGAGGTGGGCTCGACGCGCCCGGCGCTCGACGCGAACGGGCGAAGCGCCGCCATGAACTCTTTCGTCGCTTGGTAACGCTTGTTGACGTTTTTCTCCAAGCATTTCGAAAGCACGGCTTCGAGCTCGGCGGGAGCATCCTCGCGCAAGCTGCGAAGAAGAGGCGGGTCGTCGGCGGTGATGGCCGCGCAAATGCCGGGCAAGGTATCGGCGCTGAAGGCGGGGGCTCCGGTGAGAAGCTCGTGCAAAATGACGCCGAGAGCCCAGATGTCGGTGCGCGCATCGACGTGCTTGGCGTTGCGCACCTGCTCCGGTGACATGTAGAGCGGCGATCCCATGAGCGCGCTCGTTGCCGTCAAGTTGGCGGACGAGGGGCCGTCGACTTCGGGGTTCAACGCCTTGGAAATGCCGAAGTCGAGGACCTTCACGAGCGGCGTCCCGTTGCTCCGCGTCGTGACGAACAAATTGGAAGGTTTGAGGTCGCGGTGCACGATGCCGCGCGCATGCGCCTCGGCGATGGCGTGGCTCGCCTGCAGCACGTAGTCGACTGCTTCTTCGATAGGGAGCTGCGTCTCCCGGGCCGCCAGCTGGCTCAAGTCCTCGCCGCGGAGGAGCTCCATCACCATATAAGGAAGGCCCGAATCGAAAGTGCCCACGTCGAAGATGCGCACGACATGCTCACTCTGGATGGCCGCGGCAGCCCGTGCCTCGCGGACGAACCGCGCCGCCGCTTGGTCATCGTGGATCACGCCGGGCATCATCAACTTGATGGCCATTTGCTGGCCGAGGTCGATGTGCCGCACCAGCAGCACCATGCCCATGCCGCCCACGCCGAGTACCGATTCGACGCGGTACTTTCCCGCCAGAACGTCCCCCGGCTGCGGCGCGTTCTCCGGCAAATCGGCAGCGCTCACCGGCTCGGGCATCCGAAGCTCACGATAGCCCCCGCCCTTGCCCGTCACAAGCACGACACGGAAGGGCGGAAGCTACTCGGCAAACCATGTGGTCGCCGTGACGGCGGTGTCGGACGACCGTCACGGCATCATCGCGCGGCGACTACCAGACCTTGCACGCCTGCGCGGCATGCATGGGCGTACCGCCAGCGCACGAGAACGCTTTGGAGAACTCCGGCAAGTTGGCGAGCGATCCGTTGACGCGGAACTTGGGAGGGGCATGGGGATCGACCTGCGCGAGCATGCGGGCCACCTGATCGGTCTGCTTGCTGCACCACGCTTGTCCGACGGCGAGGAAAAACTGCTGATCTTCGTTGAACCCGTCGGCCACGGTGACCTCTTTGGCGTTCTTGCGCATCTCGCGGTAAGCGTGGAACGCGAGCATCACGCCGCCGCCGTCGGCGACGTTCTCACCGAGCGTGAGCCGGCCGTTGAGCTTCACGCCGGGAACGGTCTCGTACCCGCCGTACTGATCGTCGACGCATTGGGTCTTGGATTTGAACTTCTGCCCCGATTCCGGCTCCCACCAGTTGGAGAGATTGCCGTCGCCGGCGAACTGCGATCCCTCGTCATCGAAACCATGGGTGAGCTCATGCCCGACGACCATGCCGATGCCACCGAGGTTCACGGGCACGCTCGCCTTGGCGCTGTAGAAAGGGGGCTGCAAGATGCCGGCGGGGAACACCATGTGATTCTTCTGCGGATCGTAATAGGCGTTCACCGTGGGCGGGCTCATTTGCCATTCCTGTCGATCGACGGGCTTGCCGACCTTGGCGAGATCCCGCTTTAGCTCGAAGGCGTGGGCGGCGAGCATGTTGTCGCCATAGCTCTTGGGGTCGATCTCGAAGTCGTAGCTCTTCCACTTGCTGGGATAGCCGATGAGGTACTCCATCGATTTGAGCTTGGAGGTTGCGCGCTCTTTGGTCTTGCCGTCCATCCAGTCGAGCTGCTCGAGATCGTGCGAGAACTGACGGTTGATCTCGAACACCATCGCTTCGGCGGCAGACTTGCTGTCGCCGGCAAACTTCGCCTTGATGAACGGCTGGGCGAGGAGCTCACCGAGCGCGGAGTCGGTGGCTTCGACACAGCGCTTCCAGCGCGGTGCCAGCTCCTTCTGCCCGCTGAGGGCCTGGCGCAAAGTGAAGTCTTCCTCGACGAAGGCCTTGGGTAGCGCGCCCGCCGCTCGGTGCACGATCTGCCACGACAAATAATTCTGCCACGCGGCGGGCTTCACCGATTTGAGCAGCTTGTTCATTCCCTCGAAAAACGGAACCGAGGTCACGTTGATGTCTTTGATGTCGGCATAGCCGAGCCCTTTGAAGTAGTCGTCCCACGCAAAATCAGCGGCCGTCTTGGCGAGCCCTACGCGGTCGATCTTATTGGCCATGCCCGCCGGATCGCGCCGCTCGACGCGTGTCTTGGAAACTTTGGCGATTTCCGTTTCGACGGCCATGACGTCTTTGGTGGCGTCCTTCGCCTGTTTCGCGGAGAGCCCGGCGAGCTTCATCATGCGCTCGACGTGGGCCACGTACTTTTCGCGAATCTCTTTCGATTTGTCGTCGTCTTTGACGTAGTAGTCACGATCGGGCAGCCCGAGGCCGTTCTGATCGAGATGGGCGATCACCTTAGTGGCGTCCTTGAAGTCGGGCTCGGCGCTGAGACTGAACACGGCCCAGATCTTGTCCTTGTGCAGAGCGAGCAGCGTCTGGGAGAGCGTTTTCGCGTCGGTCACCTTCTTGACGGTCGTGAGCAGGCCGCGAATCGGCTTCGTTCCCGCCTTTTCGACGGCGGCCTCATCCATACAAGCGCCGTAGTATCCGCCGATCTTTTGCGTCACGGCGTCGGTGCCCGTCCCCTTGGCGGCGTCCTCGAGGATGCGCTTGAGCTCCTTTTCGTTGCGCTCCTGCACCTCGCTGAAGCCGCGGCTCCAGCGCGACTTGTCGGCCGGAATCTCGGTCTTGGCGAGCCAACCCCCGCAGGCGAATTGATAAAAATCCTGGCAAGGGTCCGCTTTGCGGTCGAGCGCGGAACCGTCGAGCCCGACGGAATCGAGCGACGTGGTCACCGTGGGAGCGCTCGGCGGCACCGGCTCGACCGGCGTTGGCGCGGCCGGCGGCGTTGCTGCGGCCGGAGGGGGCGATGAGCCACACGCCGCAACCAGACCCACCAGAGTGATGCACGAAACCGAGAGCAAAACGACACGCATGGCAAAATCCTCCTCTTATCGAGGCCGACCCTAGCACTACTTATCTCGGCGGGCAGTTCTTGTATTCGGCGTGCGCACAGTACCCAGCGGGGAGGTCGGGCTGCGACCGCGGGGGCTCGCGCGGGGGCTTCGGTTTGCTGCAGGCCGCGACGGCGAGGAACGTCACGAGCGAGAAGATTCGCATTGTCTTCAGGTTAGCGTGTCTTCTTGGCGCGCTGCGCCGTTCGGGGGCCTTTTTGCCCCATTTTGAGGACGCTGTCTCATTTTGGATACATTGACATTGGCCGGGGCGGGCAGTCAGATTGGAGCGTGGTAGCGGCGCTTCGAGAATCTCCGCGCAGTCGTTTGACGATAGCGCTCTCTGCTGCTTTCGTTCTCCACGCTGCGATCGCCCTCGTTGGATATCGTGTTGCGCGCGATGTTGCCCCCGCCGCGTTCGAAGCCGTGCCGGCGCAAGAGACCGAGATCGAGATCGTCGACGCGCTTCCCACCTTGCGCGGCAACCTCGACGACGCGATTGACGAGGTCTTTGCGGGTGCGACGTCGTCGTCTTCGCCGGAGCGCTCGCGCAATCGCCGCGAGGGGGCGGCCGCCATCGGTTCTGTCGATCCCCCGAATGGAGCGCAGTCGGCGGAGGGGGCGAGCGCGGAAGGGACCTATGCCTTGGACCCGTCGGCGGGAGTCGCTTCGGGTACGCCGAGCGAGGGAACGCCGATCCAACTCGGCATCGGTGCCGGCGATTGGTCACGCTGGGTCGATCCCTCCGCGCCGCCCGGGCGCCAGGGTTCGGAGCGCGCCGAGCTTCGCCCCGCGCCGGTCAGCAGTACCGGTGGTCTCGCCGAGGCGCTCGAGGCTCGCGATCAAGCGCTGGGGCTCGGTCCCGCCGGCGCCGTGCTCACGGCCGTGCACGAAGCGGGCTATTCCGACGTTGCCCCGGCCTTAGGCACCGCGACATTCTCCATTACCGTGCTGCGTTCGGGCGCCATCGACGTGCAGCTCACGGGGGCGAGCTCCCAGGCCGCTGCGTGGACCAAAGTCGGCGACAGCATCGCGGCCGCCATTCGTCGCAAACCGCCGCGCATCGCGCCCACCCGCATCGGCGTACGACTCGGAATCGAAGTCGTCGCCGAAGAGCGTTGGCCGAACGGTCAACCCACGCGTTCCGACAGCGGGCCCAAGCTCGCCGTCGTGGGCCCCAAGTTCCAAGCGACCGAGGCAGCCAAAGAAGCACTTCTCGATCGCAATCCCGCCGCGGTGCCGGAGCCCGACGCTCCTGCGGGCAGGCCGCCGCTGCAGGCCAACTTCGAGGCGCCGGGTGTTTTCATCCAAGGGCGCGGCAAAGTTTGCAGTTACAAAATCGGTATTTCTCAGGTGCCGATCTCGGGCGGATGCGACCCGGCCAACATCGGGCAACCCGCGCGGCGCGTGGTGTCGACGCGCGTGATGAGCCAGACGATGCTCTGACGGCTGAGCGCTCGTGCGGCGCATGATCGAACGGCGGGCCACGCTTCAGCGCCCGAGGTTGTATTTTTTCAAGATCACGCGCACGCGGTCGAGCGGAATGGGGTCGGCTTTGCCAACGCGGCTGCTCACCGCCGTCGCCATGAAGAGCGAGTTGTAGACGGCTTCCTCGGTGGCTTCGATCACCGCTTGAAAGAGCGCCGATGCCGCGTCGTTGTCCAGATCTCGCGCGGTGCGGGTCGCGGCGCCCGCATCGCTCGGAGCTCCAGGCGCCGGCATGCGGCGGCGCACCGACTCCGCGGTCGAGAACGCGATGACGTAGTCGCCCGAGCCGTTGGACGCCGATGAGCCCGTGCGTGCGACGCCGAGCATGGCGCGAGCAGCGAGTCGGCCGAGGTTGCGATCGGACAGCGGCGCGTCCGTTGCGACCACGACCACGATCGAACCGTCCCCTTTCTCTTCGGTCGCATCGCGGAACGCGTATTGACCGAGCTCCTTACCGACGGGCGCGCCGAGCACTTGGAGCACGCCGCCGAAGTTCGATTGGACGAGAACCCCCAAGGTGTGACCACCAAGGCCTGCGGGAAGCACGCGCGACGATGTTCCGATGCCGCCTTTGAAGCCGAACGCTACCGTTCCGGTGCCCGCGCCCACGCTCCCTTCGCGTACCGGTCCAGAGCTCGCAGTCTGCAAAGCGCTGCGTACGGCTTGCGGCGCGAGCGGACGGTTGCGGATCGCATTGAGCCGGCCGTCGTTCGTTTCTGCGACCACGGGATTGAGGGAGCGCACGTTGGCGAGCGCGGGCTGCTCGAGCAGCCATGCCACCATCGCGTCGGCCGCTTTCCACACGCAGAGCGTGCAGGTCAGCAAAATCGGCGTTTCGAGCTCGCCGAGCTCGATGACCTGCGTCGATCCCAAGAGCTTGCCAAATCCATTGGCGACATGGATGGCGGCGGGCACGCGATCGACAAAGAGATTGCCCGCGTGAGGCAACACGGCGGTGACGCCAGTGCGCACCCACTCGCCTTCGATGACGGTCGTTTGGCCAACGCGCACGCCCGCGACATCGGTGATCGCATTGAGTGCGCCAGGCTTGAAAACGCCGGGCGCAATGCCGAGGTCCCGCGCGCGTTGGGGGGGATCCGCGCTGGCAGACGCGGCCAAAGTCATGGCCGCGCCCCACATTGCGGCGCCGCAAAAGCGCCGAACCAGCGATACACCAGCAAAGAAGCGCGGCATCAGGGCGCTGCGATGTTACATCGATTCACGTTCCTTCGGATCGCAACCAGGTGGGGAGCGGCACACGCACTCGAAGCGCATCCCGGCGACTCGGCCGATCTCCGCTACCTTGAAGCGTCATGAGAAACCGTGCCTTCCTCTGGTTCAGCCTCGTCCTCGCATGTGCCGGCACGGCGCGTGATCTTCGCGTTTGGCCCGAAGAGCTCCCTGCGGGGCAGCGCGCAGACGCCGCCATGATCGCGGCGGCATACGAGGCGCAGCCGCACGATGCGGCCGTGCTCTACCAAGTGGCCGCGAACCTCGCGCGGGCTGGGCGTACCGAAGACGCGCTCGAAGCGCTCAGGCGAATGGCAGCGTTGGAAACGGGCGTCGACCCGCGCCCGCCGGACGGCTTCGCGTCGCTGATGGCTCACCCGGAATTCCAGCGCATCGTTGCGGACATTCGCGCGAAGCATCCGCCCGTGCTTCGCGCGCGTGAAGCGTTCACCCTCGAGGAAACCGATCTCACGCCGGAGGGAATTGCTTGGTCGGCCAAGACCGAGCGTTTTTATCTCGGCAGCAGCAAGCGCAAGATCGTCGCCGTCGATGACCGCGGACACGCGGAGGTTTTCGTTCCGCCGGCCCATGAAGGACTGGGCGTGGTGCTCGGCGTACGCGTCGACGATGTGCGTGGAGAACTGTGGGCCGCATCGGCGCGATTGAACGGACAACCCGAAGATGCGCTGGTCGGTCTTTTGCGCGTCCGATTGTCCGACGGCGAAGTGCTGGCTCGCTATCCAACCGACGCCGTCGACGATCTGGTGAACGACGTGGCCGTCGCTCCGAATGGAACCGCGTACGCCACCATCACGACCGCGGGACGTCTTTTACGCGTCGACCCGAACAGCGGCCGAGTCGACAAGGTCCTCGCTCCTGGCGCCATTCCCGACGCCAACGGCATCGCGGTCGCGCGCGACGGCCGCGCGCTCTTCGTCGCCAGCTGGCACGACGTGTACCGCGTAGAGCTCCCGTCGCTCACGGTCCGAGCGCTCTCCAAACCGAAGAACGTCGCTTCCGGTTGTTTCGATGGACTCTACGCATTGGGCAACGATCTGGTTGGCATTCAAAATTGCGTGCACGCGACCGGTCGCGTCGCGCGCTTGCACCTCGATGCGCGCGGCGAACGAATCGAGCGCGCCACCGTGCTCGAATCGTACAATCCTCAATTCGATGGCGTGACCACGGGGGCCATCGCGCGCGAAAAGTTTTTTTTCGTCGCTAACGTCCAATTTCGCAAACTAGGAAAGGGCGAACGGTTCGATCCGCTGCACGTGCTCGCGCTGCCGCTGTCGCCTTAAAGCGCCGTGCGACATCAGCGCGGTGACACGGTTTCGACTCTTCGTTCCTCGTAACGAGATGCGCCGTTTCGCCGTCGCTCAAAAACCGGGTTTGGCGCAGCGGAAACCGATCTCGTCGACCCGCGTGTTGGGATCGATCGCGACGCGATGCGATGAGCGAAGGGTCGACGACTGCGACTGGTAGTCACCTCCGCGCACGACGCGCTGTGATCCCATGGGCGGACCGGTGGGGTTCGGGCCGGGGGGAACTTCGTAGGGCCCATACCAATCGAAGACCCACTCGCCGACGTTTCCAGCCATGTCATAGATCTTGTAAATGCTTTTGCCAGCCGCGAACGAGCGCACCGATTGCGAGCTGGCGAACGAGCATTCGAAGAAATTCGCTCGTGAGCAGTCGGGTATTTCATTGCCCCAAGGGTAAATGAACCCGGTAGCTCCGCGCGCGGCGATTTCCCATTCCGCTTCGGTGGGCAAGCGCCGGCCGGTCCAATTGCAATAGCTGGAGGCCTCGGTCCAGTTGACGCACGCCACGGGCCAATTGGCTTTGGTCGAGGGTTGCCACGATGCGCAGGGCGGAGCCACGCAGGCGCCGGCGCGAATACAGAGATCGTAGGCGCCCTGCGTGACCTCGGTCTCGTCAATCGAGAAATCGGAGACATCGACCGAGTGGTAAGGCGACTCGTCGGTGCCGCACGCGAGGTCGGTCGGCAAGCAGCCCATTTGAAAGGAGCCGCCGATGATGGGCGCCATCGGCGCCATGCCGGCGTCGGAGTCGATGGACACATCCTTGGGAGGCGTGGCATCGGCCGGCCCGGTGCTGTCGGGCGGCATCGGTCCACCGTCATTGACGACAATGCCGCCGTCGGGCGAATTTCCGATGGTGGGACAACCGTAAAGAAACTCGACGCCGACCCCACCGTTTTTCACGGGTGCGCACGACGCGGGGCAGAGCTCGATCACGATCTGGCTGGGAATGAACTGCCAACCAGGATTCGAACCGCAGAGCCCTTCGCCGACCTGCGCAAGCATCGTGGGCCCGGGCATGCCGGGAAGGTTCATCAGCTGCAGGTTGAGTAAGTTGGCGCAGAACCCCATGCCCGTCGTAGCGATCCCGCCGGGCACGTCCCACTGACAAACCGACGTCGAATTCGGCGGGGGAGAGCTCATGAGCCCCATGCAACCACCGCCATCCGTCGGCGCAGGCGGAGGTTGGCACAACGGGGGCTGGCCGCAGTTGTCGAGCGTGCAGCGTCCATCCGGACCCGTGCCCGATTCCGGGCCTCCCCTCGCGTCAAACGTGGGTCCGGCGTCGATGCCCGTGTTGGCGTCGTCGACTGGCCCTGTCTCGGGCGTCACTCCGCCGTCGTCGATCGAACCGGAATCGATGCCGCCGCCCGAGTCCGTGCCCGTGGTTGCGTCAACGCCCGATCCGCCGCCGCCGTCCATCGAGGTGCTGCCGCTTCCCCCCGCCGCCGACCAAGGTCCGCAGGGTGGGACGCGGAACGTCTTCGATGCGCATTGCTTCGAGGCAATGACCGCTGCGATCTTGCCGGATTGCAACCTGTCGCAGATGCCCCGCGAAAGTTGCACGGAAGCGCCTTGGTCGCCGCCCGATGTCACGCGCGACCACTGCCCGCCTTCGCCGCTATCGAGTGGAATGAGGCACACGCCGCCCGAGCATATGCCGTCTCCCGCCGCGGAGGGCTTCAAGGCGATGTTCACGTTGGGTTCGTCGGAGGGCAGCGTGGCGCGGCACGTCGTCATGTCGACGCTGAGATCGATGGGACTGGAGAAGCACTGCGCAACGTCGAAACATACGCCGTTGCCCGACCCATCGCCGCCGCCGAAGATGTCGGCCGGCTTGAAGTCAGGAAGCTCATCGGAATCGACGAAAGACTCCGCGCACGTGCCGGCGATGCACGTCTGTTCGGTCGGACAAGTCGAGACGACCTCCCCGTTGTCGGTGCGCGCCGAGTCATCGCACAGCCATTCGATGGGAATACGCAAGCTCGCGATGCGCTCCACCGGAATCGTCGTCACGGTCTCGCGCATGACGCGCGCCTTCGCCTGACGAAACCCCATCACTTGGATGGTGACGGGAGCGGACGGGTGGTCGGGGTTGGCGATGAGAGCGAGAGTCGCCGGAATTTTCAGCTCGGAAGGGCCGACTTGATAGTCATTGCTGAAGATCGTGCTGCCGTAGGACGCAACGCGGATGCGCACTTTGTCGACGTCCTTGGGGAGCTCCATGTCCGTTTGCAGCGCGAGAATGAGCTCACCCTTGGTGGTCGTCTTTCCCTCTTCGCCGCAACCGGCGAGACAACCGACGAGTCCCGCCGCGAGAACCACCGTGCAACGCGTTCGCATCATGGCAGCCTCGGCTGGAAAACGAGCTGCACGCTTCCCGGCTGAATGGTCCCGAGCACCGGCGGCGTAGTACCCCCCGCAGCGTCCTTGTTCCTCGTGACGAAGTAGACCGTGCTTCCCGCAGCGCCGGCCACGAGCACGCCACCGATCACCCACCACAGGGCGTGGCCGCCATCTTTCTTGGCCTCCGGGTCGAGCGTCACCCCCAGCGTTCGCGTCTCCTTGTCGCTTAGAAAGATCTCGGTTTGATAAGGCTTCATGCCGAGCGCCGTGACGCGCAAGGTGTGCGCGCCGCTCGGAATTGCGCTCTCCCAATGACCCTGCCCGACCAGCTTTCCGTCGAGGTAGAGCATGTTGTCGGCGCCCGCGCTGATGGCGATACGGCCCTCGTGCGACTCCTTGACGAGCTTGACGGCGACCGGCAGGTCGCTCGCTCCTTGGACTTGTAGCGTATCGGAATGCTCGGAGAATCCGGGCTTGGTGACGCGAATGCGGCGCGGACCCATGTCGAGCAGCACCGTCTCCATGAGCGGCGACATGCCGATCACCTCGTCATCGATGGTGATGGTGGCCTCCGGCTCGTTCACGCTGATCTTGACGCGGCTCACGTAAGACTTCATCGCGTCGAGCAGATCCGACGCGTCCTTCTTGTCCGATTCGGGGAGCACCGCACCGCCGAGCTCGACATAGCGCTCGACCAGCTTGTAGACCCTGCTGTAGTGGCGCAGGTTCTTTTCGCACGCTGCCATGTTCCAGAGGAGCCTCACATCCTTCGATGCATCGAAGGCCTGTTTGAATTTGAGACTCGCACCCGCAAAGTCGCCGTCTCCATAAAGCAGGCGCGCGGCTTGGTAGTCGGCTTGCGCTTGCCCGGTGAGTGATTCGGAAAGGGCCGGAGGAGGGGGCGGTGCGGGGGGCGCGGTGCTCGCGGGCGCGGTGCTCACCGGCGCCTTGGTCCCCGCCGATTTCGGCGCTGCCGCGCCCGGTTTCGTCGGGGGCGCAGACTTCTGCGCCAAGACGCTCGATGCCGTCATACACAGGCACAACGTCACACTCACTGCTTGTCGAAAGGACAGCGTCGTCGACGTTCTCATTCGTTTTCCTACTTGATTTCGATACTAAGTGGATTCTTTCGGGTGGGAGCTGGGGGCGCTGCCGGGAGCGCTTCGATCGGTGCTTTGGGAGGAGGTGCAGCGGGCACTTTCGCGCGAGCTTTGGCCGCCCCTGCTACTTCCGTTTTGGGCGCTGCCGCGGCAGGAGTTGTGGTCTCGGCCGTCGGCGTCGCGGGTTCGCGTGCTTCGCCCATCGCCGATGCGGCGGGCGTCGGTGCGGCCGGCTCCGCTTTCGCGACGCTTTCCGGTTTGGCGGCGAGGACGGGCGTGGAAGGTACTGGGCTCGTGTCCGCCGAAGGATTGGCGAGAACGGTGGTCGCGACGATGGGCGCGGAGGCACGCATCTGCCAGGCGACCAAGCCGCCGACTCCCGCCAACGCAATGCCGCCCGCGATCGCCCACTTGGCGGCTCCCGAGTTCGACTTGGATCTCGAAACCTCTGGTTTGGATTCGACCTGGCTCCATGCGCCCGCCGTTGCCGTCGCGACGGCGACTGGCGCCGGCGCGGGTTCCGGCGCATGCGAGACCAGAGGCGCGAGCGACGCAGTCTTTATGCCTGCACCGCGCAGGACGCGTGCGGTGCGCTCCGCCGAGATGCGCGCGCGCTTGGGAGCGTAGTCCACGAGAGCGCTGGCCAACTCAGCGACGTTGGCGAACCTCGCGGCTGGATTTTTCTCGAGGCAACGCAGAATCGCTGCTTCGAGCGCCACGGGCACGTCGGGTCTGACGCCGCGGATACCCTCGGGCGCGTCCTTCAAAATGCTCGCGCAAAGCTCGGGCATCGTGCCGCCCACGAACGGCGGTTGTCCCGTCAAGAGCTCGTAGAGGATGACGCCGAGCGCCCAGATGTCGGCACGTGGATCGACGTCGCGCGATGCCCGCATCTGCTCGGGCGACATGTACGTCGGCGAGCCCATGATGGCTGCTGTTTGCGTGAGCGACATTTCGGCGGGGGACGCGCCGGTCAAGCCCACCTTGGAGATCCCGAAGTCGAGGACCTTGATGCACGTCGTGCCGTCGGGCCGCGTGGTCACGAAAAGGTTGGCCGGCTTCAGATCGCGATGGATGATCCCGAGCGCGTGCGCTTGCGCGATCGCTTCGCAAGCCTGCAGCACGTAGTCGAGGGTGTTCTCGATGGTCAGCTTTCCGTGGTCGTCGAGCTCGGCGGCTAGATCGCGGCCGTGCAAGTACTCCATGACCATGTAGGGAAGGCCGTTCTCGAGCTTGCCGACGTCGATGACGCGCGCGACGTGCTCGCTCTCGATCTTCACGGCGGCGCGCGCTTCGCGGGCAAAGCGCTCGACCACTTCCATGCTCTCCATGGCTTCGGGCAACAGAAATTTGAGGGCGACGCGCTGATCGAGCTCGACGTGCGTCGCGGCGACCACGACGCCCATTCCGCCTCGGCCGAGCACCCGTTCGACGCGGTATTTGTCGCCGAGCATAGTCCCTTCGACAACCGGTACCGTCGGGCTCGCCGAGAGCATGGTGCTCTGCGCGGGTGTGAGTGCGGGAACGAGCAGCTCCTTTTTCGTCGGGTTGTCGTTCAAGAGAGGCGGCCCCAACGGCCTAGCGGAGGTTTGGAACGTCAACTTGAGTGGCGTGGTCGCGAAACCCGGCCAAGTGATGAGAACGTCGTGCCCGCGACCCTTTCGGAGTCCGACCTTCGGTTGGTCGACCCGACATGTGCGTCGTCACCGAATCGACATCGATCGAACAAGTGCCTGCCACCGATGGCGGATAAGAGCGGGACAGCATGCACATTGCTCCCATTCGCACCTGTCGTATTCACCGCGCCGCGCTTCTCTTCCGTTCGCTTGCCGCTTTCGCAGTGGCGCTGAGCGTGGGTTGCTCCGACCCGAATCCCCATGGAGCGGGAGCGCCCGACGCCGGAACGCCAAACGTCGATGGCGCCAGTTCCGCCGACGCGCCCGCGACAAGCTCGCCGAGCGATGCGGCAGTCGATGGCGGGGGATCGCATCAGGTGGAAATCCAGATTCTGGCGTTCAACGATTTTCACGGAAATCTCGAGCCGCCGACGGGAAGCGGCGCGCTGGTCACCGTGCCCATCGATGACCCACTCGTCGGCTCCATCGGTTCGGATGGGGGCGTCACCACCAACGCCGAAGCAGGCACCGCCCAAATCCCCGCCGGTGGTGCTGCCTATCTCGCCGCTCACGTAGCGAAGCTTCGTGCCGCGCAACCGAACACGCTTCTCGTGAGCGCCGGTGACGTCATCGGTGCGTCGCCCTTCATCTCCAATCTGTTTCGCGACGAGCCCGCCATTCTCGTCATGAATGCGATGGGACTCGACTTCAATGGCGTCGGTAACCACGAGTTTGATCGCGGCGTGGCGGAGCTGATGCGCCTATCGCTTCCCGGATGCTCTCTCGGCGATTGCGATGCCGGCGCTTCCTACCCGGGTGCCAAGTTTCAGTTTTTGGCCGCAAACGTCGACAGTGAGCAGACCAACATGACGGTTTTCGCTCCTTATGCCGTGAAGGAGATCCGCGGGGTCAAACTGGGCATGATCGGGCTTACTTTGAAGGGGACGCCATCGGTGACAGTCGAAACGGCCATCCGCGGGCTCTCGTTCCAAGACGAGGTCGATACGGTCAACGCGCTGGTTCCGCGTCTTCGTTCCGAGGGCGTGAGCGCGATCATCGTGCTCGTCCACCAAGGTGGTTTTCAGGACGCGACCGGTACTGTCGATACATGCCGGGGAATGAGCGGCGAAATCCTCCCCATCGCGATGGGACTCGACCCCGCGGTAGACGTCATCGTCAGCGCGCATACGCATGCTTTCTACGACTGCGCCATCGAAGGTCGGCTCTTGACCAGCGCGTCGAGCGCCGGTCGCGTGCTCACCAAGATCGACCTCACCATCGATCCGGTTGCCCGGCGGGTTGTCGCCAAAAGCGCCAAGAACATCGTCGTTTCACGCGATATCGCGCCGGACCTCGCGGTCGAATCGATCATCGCTACTTACGAGGCGCGTTCGGCGCCGCTCGCTAATCGCGTGGTAGGACACATCTCCGCCGACATCATTAAGAGCACGGCCGGGCACGCGTCGTGCGAGACGCCGCTCGGTGACGTGATCGCCGACGCGCAGCTTGCCGCCACGAAATCGCCCGACACCGGTTCGGCCGTAGTCGCCTTCATGAATCCCGGAGGGATCCGCACCGATCTCGTCCATGCGGCGAGCGGTGCGGAAGGAAGCGGCGTCGTCACCTACGGCGAAGCTTTCGCGGTGCAACCTTTCAGTAACAACCTCGTCACGATGACGCTGACCGGAGCTCAGATTGAGACGGTGCTGGAGCAGCAGTTCTCGGCCGGCGTAGCGCGCATCCTGCAGGTATCCTCGGCGTTCACCTATACGTACACGTGGGATTCAACTACCAAGCTGGGCCGCCTCGACGGCGCAAGCATCCGCCTGAGCGGCGCGCCGCTCGACAAAACTGCGATCTATCGGGTCACCGTGAACAGCTTCCTCGCGGGCGGCGGCGATGGTTTCGCCGTCTTCAAAGAGGGCACCGATCGATTGAGCGGCGGCTTCGACTTGGATGCGCTCGTCGACTACCTCGGTCACAACGATCCCACCGATTCCCCCGCTGCGGACCGCATTTCCGGCGCTGGCTGCGCGCCCTAATGCGTCCGACGGGTTCACTCAACCAGTCACCCGATGTGCGCGCTCCTGAGTGCCCGGCAAATGGCGCGTCCACAAGCCTTCTTCGCGTGACCTAGAATGTGGATGGGCGACGATCGTGTATCACTGAAAAGAGCACCATCGGGGCGCCGGGGGCGGGAAGGGGCAGTCGGGGATCATGGACGGCAAGGCCGAATTCGAGGTCGTTCTGGACTTGGCCAACCGGACGATATTCACGAGGATGAACGGGCTTTTCTCGGAGACGGACATGCAGTCGTGGGCACGCCAATACCGCGAAGCGACCGACCGATTCCAAGGGCGTAAGCACATGGTCATTGCCGACATGCGCGGCATGAAGACCGTACATCCCAGCATCGCCAGCCTCATGGGCGCGGAGATCGGCTACGCGCGTGACCACGGTGTCGTGCTCTGCGCGCACCTTTCCGACGACACCGTGCAACGTCTGCAAGCGCGCCGCGTTGCGCGTCAGAACTCACCCGCCGACAACGTCACCGTCGACGTGAGCTCCCCTGAAGAAGCGAGGAGAGTCGTCGAGGAATCCAAGGATCGGATCGACGATGCGTCGTCGGCGCGAAGTATTCGCCTCGTCGTTTAGACCGCGAGCCCTACCGAGGCGGCCGGTGCTCGCCGCCTCGGTGCTCTTGCGCGCTTGGTGACTTCGACCGGCGCGCGTGTGTTTAGGACCGTGTCTTTGCTCGCGAGCGCCGTCGCCAGCGCGCCCCGGTTGCCAAGGCAGCGGCCGCGGTGAGTGCGGCCCAACCGCGAGACGCGCTTTGGCCGGGCACGCTGCAGTTGCATCCGGACTCGTCGCCCGCGGTCCCGCCGGCGCCCGTCGTGGCGCCACCCGTCCCGTCGCTACCACCCGCCCCGCCGCTACCACCGGTGCCGGTGCCGGAATCCGTCGTGGTGCCGCCTCCCGCATCCGTCGTGCCCGCATCCGGTGTGCAGCCGCTGGGTGCTCCTCCGCCCGTGCCGACGTTGCCCGTGCTCCCTTTGCAGACAGGCGCCTTGCAATCCCACGCTTCGCCGTCGAGGCACGTCGGACCGTCGCCGGGCGTGGGAAACGAGAGCTCGAAGGTGGCGGTCTCGCCGAGCGAAACGATTTTGATGCCGACACCTTGCGGCGTCGTCCACTGCGTTCCCGCGGGGAATAGCGCGTCTTGCCGTGTCGATCCAATGGGATTGATGAGATAGTCCTCGGGGCAGTCGGGCCCGCCCCAGTCGCATTGCGTCCAACCGCCCTTTTTGATGTCAGCCGAGTAGTGCACGAGCACGCCGTTGGTCTTGTCGATGCCGATAGGGGTTCGGTATTCGAGATAGTAGTAGCGCTGAAAATCTCCCGTTTCCCCGTTGTCGGCCTTGATGCGCAAGACCTGCGGACCGTCGCACGGCAAGCTGATCGAGCCGATGTCGTAGGTGCCGCTCGTTCCCACGGTGAGAACATTGCAGCCGGAGAAAAAGTTCATCTGAATGCGTTCCCAGGCATTCAGATAAACATTGTTGCCGCTCGCCATGGGGGTGAACGGGCTTCCGTATTCCACGTAGCCGGGGCACTTGGGCCAGGGCGTTTGGCTGTTGGGGCAAAAGTGCTCGTGCGCGAGGCCCCAGTTGTGGCCAATCTCTTGCACCATCACGCCTTCGCCGTCGCCTTTGACATAGCTCCATGGGTTGTATTGCCCGCGCTGCCCGTCGGTGCGGATAGGCGTATGTCCGTCGAGTCCGAAGCCACCCCAGCTGCACGAGGTGAAGCTCGAGCCGAGGAGAAACTGGATCTGACTATATTGCGACGTGTCGATACCAGCGGCCTGCATCGCCGCGACGCCATTCTTTCCGATGTTGTCATAGAATGATCCACCGCAGTCGTTCGGGATCATCAGCGGACCATAGACGTCCCACTCCGTCGTCCAGCGGCCATAGGAGCTGACTTCCATAACGGGCTTGATGAAGTCGTCTCGCGTGATACGGGCGTCGAGCATCGCTTTGGTGTAGGTCGCCGATACGGAGACGAACGCCGCTTTGATAGGCGGCGTCAGCACGGGAGGATCGATGAGCGACGACCGCTGTTGCCCGATGCCCCCACGCTCGACCTCGGTCACGACTTTGACCTTCTCGACGTGCAAGCCGTCCGCGCGCTGCGTACCCCACACGAGGATGTCACTGCCCCGCATCGCGTCCGGTCGGCCAGAAAACTGTAGCGGCAGCAGACTTCCGTCTTTGCGCTGCAGTGCATAAACCTTTTCGCTCCGCTCCTCGTCGAAATAATCCGCCGTTCCGGAACGTAAGATCCCGCGAATCGCGCCGGGTTCGCCGGCAACCGTGTCCGCTTCCGCGGCCGGATCGGAACAAGATGAAAGCAAAAGTCCGAACACGATCGCGCCGGACAAACACGCAATGCGACTAGCTTCACGCATGAGAAGTCTCCTTCATAGCCACGAGCAGCTTGCCCGCCCGCGGGGACCATCGTGCGAAGAGGCACCATGTGTCAAGGAGAAGCGCGACGAAAAGTGCGCTTCTCTCGCCGTCTTTTTGTCGATGACACAGGTCAGCAGTTCGGTGGTCTTCGTCGACGGCGTCGCGCGAGCACACCGAGCGCAGCCATGACTGCAAGCGGGAAAGCCCGACTCGACGACGCAGTGCGTCCTGGTACACGGCAACCGCAACCGTCATCCGTTGTTCCACCGGTTCCGCCGTCTCCTCCCGTCGTGCCGCTACCTCCGGTACCTCCGGTACCGCCGCTGCCTCCTTGGCCGCCACTCGCACCGCCGCTGCCTGAAGCGCCGCTGCCACCGCCTGTTGTACCCGCGGCGCCGGCGATACCCGCGGTGCCGCCGACACCGGCCGCGCCACCTTTTCCGCCCGTCGTACCCGCGGCGCCACCTGTGCCGCTCGCGCCGGCCATTCCTCCCGTGCCCCCTTTTCCGCCTGTTGCGTCGATGCTGCCGACGTCTAGACCGGCGTCGGTTGCACCGCCCGCACCGCCGGTTCCTGCGCCCGCCGATCCTGCCGCGCCATCCTTGCCGGCATCGGCGCCGCCGGTGCCGCCCGTGCCGCTATCGGGGATCGTCCCGCCGTCGACGCCAGGCCCAGCCGTGCACGTGGGAGCCTTGCTGTCCCAAGGTTGCATGCTGAGATCGCAGAACGGTGCGGCGCCCGCTTTGGGGAACGTCAGATCGAATTTGGCCGTCGTGCCGAGCGACGCGATGTTCACCGTGACGCCTTCTGGCGTCGTCCACATCGTTCCCGCGGGAAGCAGGGCCTGATCGGCTTTCCCTCCCGTCGGGTTGACGACCCAATCTTCGGGACAATCGGGACCGCCGTAGTCGCACTTCGACCAGCCGCCATTCTTGATGTCAGCGCTGTAGTGCAGGAGCACGCCGTTCGCCGTCTCGATCCCATAGGGTTGGCGGTATTCGAGGTACCAGTAGCGTTGCACGGTCCCCGCCAGATCAGCGGCGATGCGCAAGACCTGCGGCCCTTCGCATGTACTGTTGAGAGGGCCGATGTCGTAGCTGCCGCTCGTCCCGACGGTGAGCACATTGCAGCCGCTGAAGAAGTTCATCTGAATGCGCTCCCACGCATTCAGATAGACGTTGTTCCCATTGGCCATGGGTGTGAAGGGGCTGCCGTACTCGGTGAAGCCATCGCAGGTGGGCGAAGGCGTCCCGGCGGTCGTGCAGAAGTGCACGTGCGCGAGGCCCCAGTTATGGCCAATCTCTTGGACCATGACGTTCTCGCCGTCGTTCTTGACGTAGCTCCACGGATTGTACATGCCGCGCATGCCGTCGGTGCGGATCGGCGTATGACCATCCCATCCGAACCCGCCCCAGCTGCACGCCGGAATGCTGGTGCCGATGTTGAACTGAATTTGATTGAACTGCGCTGGGTCAACTCCCGCCGCCTTCATTGCCGCGGTGCCGTTCTTTCCGATGTTGTCGTAGAACGAGCCGCCGCAATCATTGGGGACGGTGTACGGTCCGTAAAACTCCCACTCGGTCGTCCAGCGGCCGTAAGAGCTCACTTCCATGACCGGCTTGATGAAGTCGGCTTTAGTAAGACGCGCTTTTCCTTTCGCGTCCGTGTACGTAGGCGTGAGCGAGACGAAGGCGTTCTTGAGCGGAGGCGAGAGCGCGGGCGGGTTCGCGCCCGATCGCTGCCACTGCTGCGCCTCTCCGATACCTTCGGGATCGCGTTGCAGGATTTTAATGATATCGACGCGGATGCTGTCCGCTGTGCGCGGTCCGTAGATGCGAACTTCGCTTCCCGGTCGGACGCCCGGGGCGCCGCGGAAACCCTCGAGCCGGACGAGGCTGCCGTCCTTCTTTTGGATGGCGTAGACTTTCTCGCTGCGACCCTCGTCGAAGTAGTCGGCCGTGCCGGAACGAATGACGCCCCTTACGCTCCCGGGATCCTCGTCGGCATCGAACTCTTTGTCTGCATCGGAGCACGAAGCGCCGAGAATCCCGAGTGCGACCAGTGCGGCCAGACAACCAACGTCGAGACGAGCACGCATGGAAAGCCTCCTTGGCGGGCCGATTCGCGTGATATTGGCAGCGCCAGTGTCAAGGCTTTCGCCGGAAGCCGCGGCGAGTCAAGCAGAAGAAACGACGCGTTTTTACGCGCAGCGTAAAAGCAAACGGTAGGGCTGTGATTGTGTCGATGAGGCGGAATCGAGCGCGTCATCTCGTTCGCAATTCATGACGTTTCGTTCATGTTGACGTCTTGTGGTGAGAGGTGCCGGCGTTTAGCCTGCGACCCATGAAACCTCGGAATTTCTCCGCACTGGCCCTCGCTGCAGCGACCGCGCTCACCGCGCCCTCCGCGTTTGCCAATGGTCGCTTCCCGCGCGCTCAGCGTGTGCTGCAAGAGCCGGGACACCCCGAGCGACTCACCATCGCGGCGACGTACGGGCTGCTCGTCACCGAGGATCGCGGAAAGAACTGGTCCTACGTTTGCGATCCCGCCTTCACTTTCGAATCGATGTTCGCGAGCGACGTCGTGGCTGGCCTCACGGTCAACGGTTGGCTTTTGCTCGGTGTTCAGAAAGCGATCACGATATCGCGCGATCGCGGCTGCGATTTCGCCAAGGCGTTCGAGCCCACCGAGGCCCAATCGTCGATCGACGACTTCGCCATCTTCGACAACACGTATGCTTACGCACTGGTAACGACGTTTCGAAATGGAACGAACACCATCACCCTGCGATGGTCGCAGGACGGCGGCCAGAGTTGGCAGCCCATCGGCACAACTGTCCCCGCGGCTCTCGCCTACACGCTCGACGTCGACCCCACGGACAAGAACCATCTCTATGTAACGGGATCAATCCCTACGTCCGACGACAAGGCCCCCGCGCTCTTTCTGACCTCGAACGATCAGGGCATGACGTGGAACGTCGGCGCGATTCCCGGCACCAACATCGACACGTCGCCCTGGATCGCCGCGATCCATCCTCGTGACGGCAACAAGATCTTCGTGCGCACCGACTCGTGGAAGACAGACGCGAACTCGCGCACATTGGCGGGCGACGCTCTTCTCTACTCCGAAGACGGCGGCAAGACGTGGACCGAGCTTCTGCGCGCGGGCGGCAGCGATCCCGAGGTGCCCGGTGCGAAGATGTTGGGCTTCGCGCTCTCGCCCGATGGCTCGACGGTTCTCGCCGGCTATGGCGACATCGTCGACGCCGTGCGCGTGGTCGATCCCGACCGCCGATGGATGGGTCTTTACAAAAGCTCTTCCGATGGCCGGTATTCCTTCGGTGCGGGAGGCTCCTCGGCGCCGGAGCGGCTGCTCGACGTTCCGGTGACGTGCCTCTCCTGGACGAGCGAAGGCGTCTATGGATGCTTCGCGCCGCCCGATGAGAGCCATTATCTCGGGTTCAGTACCGACACCGGTCTGGCGCCCACGTCCTTCACCAAGCTGATGAAAGCCAACGAGGTGCACGGAGCTCCTCGCTGTTGCAATGGCCGCGCGGTGAGCGCATGCACGTGGGAAAACGACTGCAGGGTCCTCGCCGCCTGTGACGCGGGACCTCCGGATCCCGATGCGGCAGGCGGAACGTGCGGCGGGGCAGGGGGAGGCGGCGGGGCGAGCATCGATGGAAGTGCGACCGGTGGAACCGCGGGGACAGACGCGGGCGGCGCAGTCGGAGGCGCGGGAGGTAGCGCCGGCGCGACGGGCGGCTCGGCGCCGAACGATTCGAATAGCTGCGGATGTCGTCTCTCGGGCAAAGGAGACAACGGCGCCGACCGCGGCTTTCTGTGGTTGCTCGGTGCGGCCGCCGCCTGCGCGCGCCGCACGAGACGGCGCGCCTGAACCTCGTCGCTGCGCGCTATTTCAAGAGCCAGCCGAAGAGCATGCGCTTGGTTGTCTCCCGCCCGATCACGGCGATGGAGTCGACCAGCGGGATCTCTTTGGGGCACACCTCGACGCAATTTTGCGCCTTGCCGCAGTCCTCGACGCCGCCGTTGCCCATCACCGATTCCAAGCGCTCGTTCGCATGCATCGCGCCGGAGGGGTGCTCGTTGTAGAGCCTCACCAAGCTGAGCGCGAAGGGCCCCACGAACTCGTTGGCCGGTCCGTATTGCGGACACGCTTCGAGACAACAGCCGCAGGTCATGCAACGTGAAAGCGAATAGCGCTCTTCTTGCTTTTCCTGACTCTCACGCGGCCCCGGTCCGAGCTCGTGCGTGCCGTCGAGGGTGATCCAGGCTTTGACGCGCTTCATGTCCTCGAACATGCGCTGCCGGTCGACCATCAGGTCGCGAACGACCGGGAACTTCGACATCGGCTCGAGGGTGATGGTCTCGCCATTGGGCGCGATCTGATCGATGAGCGCGCTGCACGATTGGCGCACTTTGCCGTTGATGACCATCGTGCACGAGCCGCAAACCTCTTCCAAGCAGACGCACTCCCAAACCACGGGCGCCACCGTCTGGCCGCTCACTGTTTTGGGCGCTTTCTGCACCTCCATGAGCGCGCTGATCACGTTCATGTGCGGTTGATAGGGAACGGCGAACTCCTCCCAGCGCTTGGATTCCGGGCGGTCGGGACCATCTTGCCTTTTGACGCGGAGCTTGACCAAACGGTTGGACATTATCGCACCTCGAGTTTGGAGTTGGTGCCTGCGGCCGGCGCGCTCGTCGCCGCACCTTGAGCGACGGCACTGGCGGCGCCGGCCTGCTCGTATTTGCGCTCACGCGGCTTGACCAAGCTGGTGTCGATCTCGTCGGTGATGTGCACCGATTTGCCCGCACAATCGTAGTCGAAAGTGCGGATGTACTCGACGCTCCCCACCGTCTTGTGGCGGGCCAGCGTGGTGCGCATCCAGTTGGCGTCGTCGCGCTTGGGGAAAGCGGGCTTGTAGTGCGCGCCCCGCGATTCGTCGCGATTTCTGGCGCCCTGAGCGATGACGCGAGCGAGCAGCAGCATGTTCTCGAGGTGGCGCACGAACTGCGCCCCTTGGTTCATGCGCGCGGCCGTGTCGGTGACGCGCACGCGCTTTACCCGGTCGTCGAGCTCGCCGATCTTGGCCAGCACCTTGTCGAGAATGGCGTTGTCGCGCTCGATGGTGCAGTCGCGCAGCATCGTTTCGCCGAGCTCTTGGTGGAGCACGTAGGCATTCTCGGCGTCGGCGGCGTTGGAATTCTGGCCGAGAATGCGCTCGTAGTCGTCGCGCTCGCGCTTCTCCGCCTTTTCGAAGAGCGAGGACGGCAGATCGAAGGCGCTGGCCGGCATCGATTGACGATAAGAAGCCATGGCCGGACCCGTGACCATGCCGGCGTAGATGCACGAGAGAAGCGAGTTGGCGCCGAGGCGATTGGCGCCATGGTATTGATAATCGACCTCGCCCGCCGCATAGAGGCCGGGGATGTTCGTGGACTGGTTGCGCGGCGAACCCACCAGGAGCGAGCCCTTCGCGTCGCGCTCGAAGTCGCACCACAAGCCGCCCATCGAATAGTGCACGGCGGGAAAAACCTTCATCGGATTCTTGTAAGGATCGACGCCCGCGAATTTCTCGTAGATCTCGAGAATGCCGGCCAGCTTCTTGCGCAGGAACGCCTCGTCCTTGTGGGTCAGGTCGAGATAAACCTCGTTCTCGTTCTTGCCGGTCTTGTCGCTGAAGATGCCGCGTTGCTCGTGGTAGCAAGTCTTGAAGATCGCACGCGACGCGATGTCGCGCGGTACGAGATTGCCGTACCCGGGGTACATCCGCTCGAGGACGTAGTCGCGCTCCTTCTCGGGGATGTCGCGCGGTTGGCGCTTGTCCTTGGCGTCTTTGGGCACCCAAACGCGTCCGCCTTCGCCGCGTGCGCTCTCGGAGATGAGACGCAGCTTGTCGGCGCCGGGGATGGCGGTGGGGTGCACCTGGATGCACTCGCCATTCGCGTAAATGGCGCCCTGCCGGTACACGGCAGCGGCTGCAGTGCCCGTGCAGATGACGCTGTTGGTCGAGCGACCGAAGATGATGCCCGGTCCGCCGGTCGCGAGACACACGGTGTCGGAGCGGAAGGCGCGCACCGACATGTTCTTCATGTCTTGCGCGACGATGCCGACGCATGAACCGTCGTCGGCGAGTACCGTGGAAAGGAAATCCCAGGACTCGAGCTTCTGCACCATCTTCTCGCCGGGGATGGCCACGCCGTGCTCGTCTTCGACGTCGACCGTCTCGAATCGGCGCACCTGCTCGTCGAGCGCATAGAGCAGCTGCTGCCCCGTGGTGGCCCCTGCGAAAGCCGTGCGGTGAAAGAGCGTGCCCCCGAAGCGGCGAAAATCGAGCAGCCCTTCGGGCGTACGGTTGAAGGGAACCCCCATGCGGTCGAGCATGAAGACGATCCCAGGCGCCGCATCGCACATGCCCTTGATGGGTGGCTGGTTGGCGAGAAAGTCGCCGCCGAAGGCCGTTTCTTCGAGGTGGACCTGCGGGCTGTCGCCTTCTCCCTTGGTATTGACGGACGCGTTGATGCCGCCCTGCGCGCACACCGAATGGGAGCGCTTGACCGGCACCAGCGAAAACAAGAGGACGGGCACGTTGGCCTCGCACAACTTGATGACCGTCATCAGGCCGCCGAGCCCACCCCCCACGACGATGGCCCGGCGGACCGCACCGGAAGATGATCTCACGAGGTTCTTGCTGGCCACTTGGCTATCCTTTTGTCGGCGTTTTCAGAGCGAGGCGGGGTGTTTCTGTTCTTTCGGTGATCGTCAAGGGATGCGCGGGCTGACGCTCGACGCGGCGGGAGGGGAGGGCACCCGCGGCGTGGGGTCTACCACGGCGCACTGCTCGAAGGTGGGCGAAGAATTCGGATCCGGCGCGGCCGGGAACTGGGCGCCCGTGGCGAAGTAAAGGGTGGTCTGTGCCCCCAGGACGAAGACGATCAGACCGAGAATGCCGAACCCCGCCGCGAACAGGCGCTGAGAACGGCGCGTCAGGCAAAGGCCCCATGAGAACGAGAACGTGAAGAGGCCATTCGCGAAATGCACCACCGACGCGGCCATGCCGACCAGGTACACGACCGCCATCAGGGGAAATCCACGGTAGGTCGACGAGAGGTGGGCTTCGAGCGTGGGATAAAAGGCGTCCATGCTCATGCGGCCGAGCAGCTTGGGAATGCGAAATTCCCAGAGGTGCCACACGATGAAAGCAAACGCGACGAGCCCCGTCGCACGCTGGACCGTGTAGAGCACGTTGCGCGAGTAGGGGTAACGACCGACGTTCACTCGTCCTTCGAACGCGAGCTTCACACCGTAGAGCGCGTGAAAGGCGAGGGGCGCGAAGATGCCGAAAATCTCGAGCAGCGGCAATGCCGGCAGATGGTTGATGTCGGCAACGGCGCGATCGAAAGACGCTTGCCCTTTCAGGGCCTTGGCGTTCGTAAAGAGGTGCGAAACCAGAAACACCCCAACCGGAAAAACGCCGCTGAGGGAGTGCAGCCTACGAAGGAGAAAGCTCTTCCGCGAACGCGCGCGGACTCGCAAGAGGTCTTCCATGTGGCGAGAGGCTGCTTGGCGCATCTGGTCGCCCGTGCTGACGAAGCGAACCGCGGAGCGCGCTTGGCGTTACCCCCTCGTCGGTGATAGGAGAAGGGCACGAATTCGTCAAGCGCGTCCCCTCAAAATGCTATGCAAACTAGAGGGGTTACCGCTTTTTCTCGGGCTCCTCGCTCCAGCATGACGATGCGCGCCTTCCGTCCGAAATCCAAGCGAAGCGCGCGGGCGCGCCTTCGAGCGGCGCTTGCGCTCGCGCCGTGGCTCGCCGCGCTCGCAGCCGCGTGTCGCTCGGGCGCACCGAGGGAACCTCCGCCCCAAGCAGCGCTCGCGCGCAGTCGCTCGGCGCAAGAGATTTTCCGCCCCTTGAAGCAACGCTTCATCGGCTCGAACGCCGCCCAAAGAGCCGCGCTCCAGAAGAACTTGCTGTGGTTCATCGACGCGTATCCGAAAGACGGAAGCACGCCGCTCGCGACAGTGTACCTGGCCCTCATTGCCGTCGATCAGGGGGACGTCGCGCGCGCTCGCGCGTTCGTCGATGAAGCGCGTACAGGGCCGAGCGGTACCGCGCGCGATCTATCGGAGCTCGTCGAAGGCAAGATCCTCCTTCGACGCGGGGACTCGGTGCAAGCGTTCGAGCGCTTGCTCCCTATCGTAGGAAAGCTCATCGATCCCTACGCGCGGCTTTTGCTCGACGAGAGCATCGTGGCGGCCGCCATCGGTGCGCATCGCTGGTATGAGGCCGTCGCGTACATGGATCTCTGGCTCCGCGACGGCCAAGAGGACGAAGCCGAGGTCGTTCGACGCGGCGTCCGGCGCAACCTCGAGGCCGTCCCCGCGGATGCGCTCGAGACCATGCTCAAAGCCATGCAAGGCGAGAACGGTCGTACGGGCTACGGCACCGAGATCCGTAGAGCGGTGGTGGCGCGGCTCGCCTCCGTCGCCCTCGCCGACCAAGACACCGATCTCGCGCGGCGTTTGGTGGACTCCACCGACGATCAGTCGCTCGGTGAGGCGGCCGAGGGGCTAGAAGAGCTCGCCTCGAGCGGGGGCGCGCCGACGGTGGACGGGCGCACGATCGGTCTTCTCGTGTCCACCGGTAAGAGTCAGCTCGGTGTGCGGGCGGCGCAGGTCCTGACGGGCGTCGTCGACGCGCTTCGCTCCGGGGGCGGCGCGCCCGATCACGTTCGGCTCGCCACCCGCGACGAGCGCGACACCAAACGCACCGATCTTGCGCTCTTGTCTTTGGCGAGTCACGGCGCGGCCATCATCATCGCCGGCTTCGACCCGGCTCAGGCCGACGTTGCCGCCCGCTTCGCCGCCCGCACGCACCTTCCGGTGCTCTTGCTCTCTCCGCTGAGCGACGGCGCGCCTCCGCCGCCCCCCGCATTTCTCCTCGGCGCTTCGCGGGAAGCCGTTGCCCAAGCACTCGCCGAGCACTTGAAGACAAAGGGAGCGCGGAGCATCGCCGCCATCGGAGGGCACCTGACCGAGGCGGCGAGCCGCGGGCTCTCGTTGTTGCCGGAGGGCTCGTGCGACGCGGCGGCCGAGCAAGCCGGCGAGTCGCGCTTTCCATTGACGGCGTGGCAGAAGGGGCGAATCGATGCGTTGCTCTTGTTGGGCGATGCCACGTGTACCAGCGAGGCAATCATCGACACCGCTGCCGGCAAATTGGGGCGCGTGCGCGCGGCGGTTGGGCTCGATGCGGCGGAGATTGCGTCCGAGCCGAGCCCGCTACCTCTTTCAGTGGCTAGCGCGGGACGTTTCCCGCTCACATCCGGCAACGCAGGGTCCCCTCTCTTCGGGTTCAAAGAAAGACACGGCCAAGCTCCGAGCTGGTTTGCCACCATCGGCCACGATGCCGCCGTACTGGCGCGCGCCGCGATGCGAACGCTCCCCACCGATTCCGCCGAGCATCCCGCCGAAGTCGCGAGCCGCCATCAGCGTGCCCAAGCGTCCCTTCGCGGCGTAGAGGTCGAGCTGTGGTCCACGACGGCGCGCGGCTTTTCCGGCGGCTTCACCATCGAGCGCGACTTGCAAGTCACCGAGGTCAGGTGAACCTCGAGCTGCCCACTCGGCGTTCTACGATCCGGCTCGCCCATCGCCTGGCTCCGCTGCTAGGTCCCGCGGATTTCGTGGCGCTGTCCGGCGATCTCGGCACCGGTAAAACCTTCTTCGTGCGCGCCTTGTGCCGGGCCCTCGGGGTGCCACCCGCGGTCGAGGTGACGAGCCCGACCTTCACGCTCGTTCACGAGATTGCCGCCCGTATTCCCATCGTTCACGCCGACGCTTACCGGCTGGAAAACGAGGCGGAGCTCCTTGCCCTCGGTTTGCGCGAGGCGCGCTCGGAAGGGGCACTCCTTTTGCTCGAGTGGGGCGCTCCCTATGTCGACGTGCTCGGCGGGGACGGGCTGGTCATTGCTTTCGAGCACGGTGCGTCCCCCTCCACGCGGCGAGCGACATTGAGCGCGCACGGCACCCGTGGCGCCGAAATCCTCGAGCTTTTAGCGAAGAGTCCCGGAACGCGTATCGAGCGCTAGCCCCATCCAAAGAACGGCGAATGGTGATACGACTCATCGCGTGGAAGAGGCAGCAGAAGGCACGTTACCCGCCGGCCGGGGGAAGCGTTGGCTGTCCGGCATCATCGGCGCCCTCGACGGATTCGGCACGACCTGCCTTCTGACGTTCGAGACCTTGGCCTGGTGCCTGCGCGCCCCGTTTCGGTTGGGGCAGCTCGTCATCGCCATGGAATTCATCGGTGTGCAGTCGATCTTCATCGTCGCGCTCACCGGCACCTTCAGCGGCATGGTTCTGGCGCTGCAGATGGTGCATAGCTTCAAACAATTCCAGGCCGAAGGGCTCATTGGCGGCGTGGTGGCGATCTCGCTGACGCGCGAGATCAGCCCCGTTTTTACCGGTCTCATGGTGACGGCGCGCGCGGGAAGCGCGTGGGCCGCGGAGCTCGGCAACATGCGCGTTACCGAGCAGATCGACGCCCTCACGACGATGGGCGTGAGCCCCGTGCAATACCTCCTTTCGCCGCGCCTCATGGCGTCCGTGCTGATGGTCCCGCTCCTCTGCGTCGTCTACACCTGCGTCGGCATGGCCGGCGCGTGGGTCGTGGCCGTGCAGTGGATGCACGTCGATCCGGGCGTGTTCATCGCTCGCGCCAAGCTCTATGCCTTTCCCAAAGACTTTTTTATGGGCGAGATCAAGGCCTGTGTGTTCGGCTTTTTGATCGCGGCCATTTCCTGTCGCCAGGGGTACTTCGCTTCGGGCGGTGCACGCGGCGTAGGGACCGCCACGACCCGCGCCGTTGTCCAGAGCGCGGTCGCTCTTCTCATCGCCAACTACATCCTGACGGCGTTGCTCACCGACTAGCGCCGCGCCGGGGATGGGCGAAGCTGCCGCGCTTTCGCGGCCGTCGAAACGTCGCGCACAACAATGTGGCAATTCTCTGTCAATCGGCTTAAGTGTCGGCAACAAGGTCCCCTTGGTGCGTCGCTTCGCCCGCCTTCGTCCCCGTTTCGCCCCGCTCCTCCTTCTATTGCCGGCGGCGCTCATCCTCGTCTCCGACCTGACGCGCAGATGGCAGCGTCTTCCGGGTTGGACGAAGACGGACATTCTTCTTTACGGTATCGCGACCGTCGAGAGCGCGGCGCTATGGGGAGGGCTCTTGTTGCTCGCGTCGCGCCGTCGCGGTGCGCAGCGGTGGTTCGCGGCACTCGCGTTCGTGCTCCTCGGCGCGATTGCGCTCGGCAGTCAGCGCTATTTCTACGATCAATTCGAGACGTATCTGAACGCCGACGCCGCCCTCTTCGGCGCGGCATTTCCTGCGAGTCTGCGCGGCCAGGTCGCCGCGGATGCCTCAGGGCTGCTCGCGGCGCTCGCCGTGCCGCTCGTGTATTTCGCGGCCCTTGCGGCCGTGGGGCGCAAGTGGATGCGCCCGCCGCGGCGTTCGCTCCGCTTCGGGCAATGGTCGCTTGCGGCCGGCCTCCTATCGGTCGCGATCCTGCCCTGTTCATTTCGCACCGTGCAAGCGGCGCCGCCCGATGTGATTTTTCTCCACGCCGTGGGTCGGGTGGCGCGGCAGCTGGCGCAGGGAAAGAGTGCTCATGTCGAACCTGGGGTTCGGCGCCCGCCCTACCTCCCCGCCGTCACACCCGCGCCGGGACCGGCGCGCAACGTCCTTCTCATCCTTACCGAGAGCGTCCGTTTCGATGCGGTGTGCACCGCCCCCGAGCGGCAATGCGCGCGCTCGCCGTTCACCAACCGCGCCGCGCCGGAGCGCATCCCTTTTCTACAATTACGCTCCAACAGCTCGACCACCGCCATCTCCTTCGGCGTGTTGCTTTCAGGCCTCGGGCCCACCGAGACGCGCACCTCGATCCACGACGCGCCCCTTCTCTTCGACTATGCGCATGCCGCCGGTTACGACACGGCTTACTGGACGAGCCAGAACATGATGTTCGCACACTCGGAGGAGTTCGTGCGCGATCTGCCCGTATCGCGACGCTGCGGCGCCACCGATCTCGATCCCGACGCCGACATCGACATGGGCGCAAGCGATCACTTGCTCACCGAACGCGCCAACCGTGAGCTCCCGCTCTTGCGCGAGCCGTGGTTTGCCGTGGTTCACTATTCGAGCACACATTTCCCCTATCGCGTCGTCGAGGGCGACGAGCCTTTTCAGCCCTCCAGCTCGAGCAAAGCGCCGAGCGACAACGCCGAGCTCGTCAACTACTATCAAAACGCCGTTTACGCGCAGGATCGCACGATCGCCGAGCTCCTCGACGCGCTCCGCACGACCGACGCCGGTCGCCGCACGGTCGTCGTCTACACGTCGGATCACGGCGAGGCTTTCCGCGACCACGGTCAGCTCGGTCACACCGGCGCCGTGCTCGACGAGGAAATCCACGTCCCCACATGGATCGACGCGCCGCCGGGAACGCTCACCCCGGACGAGCACGCACATTTGACCGAACGCGCAGCGCGTCCGAGCTGGCACACCGATCTCGCCCCGACATTTCTCGATCTGCTCCGCATCGGCGCGGCCCCGGAGCTCGGCCGATACCAAGGGCGCATGACGGGCACGAGCCTTTTGCAAAAGGGCTCGGGCGAGGGATGGGTACCGCTGACCAACTGCAGCGAGCTCTGGGGCTGCGCTTTTCGCAATTGGGGCCTGATGCGCGGTTCGCTCAAGCTCGAAGCACGCGAGTGGGATTTCGATTGGCATTGCTGGGACGTGGCCGCCGATCCCCTCGAACGTCACGACCTTGGCGTTCACGCTTGCGGCGATCTCTCGACGATCGCCCAACGGGTGCTCGGCGGTTTACCGCGCAACGTCGCGTCGCCCTCGGGCTGACCGGTCTGCTACGAGCTGGTTACCTCCGGGTGCCCAATTTGCCCCGCCGGAGAGCACTTGTCCGTGCACACCGTGAAATTGAACGTTGCCCCACCGCGTCTTTCTTGCGAAAGAATGGCCAATCATTCAAGCAGGCGTCAAAGCTTGCCTTCACCCTTCTGCGAACCGGGAGAAGTTCATGAGAAGAAGTCGCTTGACCTGGATCGTCCTCGCGCTCGTCCCTGCCTGCACGCGCGACGTCGAGTCACTCGAAACAGCACACGCCGGGCCGAGCGCGGAACAGACAGCGGTTCTGGAAGCGCTCGAAACCGAGAGCCATAGCTCGTGGCAAGCCTCCTTCGACGCGAAAACCGGTACCGCGCGACATCTCGAGGGGCGCCTCCAAGGCGCGCTCACGGCGGGTGAAAAGCCGAGCGCCGCCGCCCTGTCTTTCTTGTCGACGCACAAGCAGCTCTTTCGAATGGGCGCGCCCGAAGCAGAGCTGACGGTACGAAGGGACCGCGCCGACGCACTGGGAATGCAACATGTGCGTTTTGGGCAGCAGGTCGGCGGCGTCGTCGTCGCGGGAGTCGATGTATTCGTTCACTTCGGCAAGGATGGATCGCTCGCCACCGTCGATTCGACTTACGTGCCCGATCTTTCTTCGGTGAATCTCACCCCGGCATTCGATACGCAAGAAGCGCTCGCTGTGGCGATTGGCGACTTCGGCGCCAACCGTCCCAAGTTCGGACCGGGCCAATTCTGGCGCCCGCCGATCGTCGAGCTCGTCGTGCTTCCGACGGGCGTCTCGGCCAAGCTCGCTTATCACGTGCGATTGCACGTCCGCAGCGTCGATCCTTCTCATATGGACTACATGATCGACGCGTCCACCCGCGCCATTCTGCGCAAATACGAGAACCTCCAGACCGCCACGCCGACGACGGGTTCTGGCAGGACTTCCGACAATCTCATGGTCACGCTCCAGATCAGCGAAGACGGGGCGAACTTCACGCTGGAGGACATGACGCGAACACCGAAGGGCATTCGCACCTTCACCTACGGCAACCAACCCAACTCGACCTGTTCGGCCGATCTCAGCACCGATGGTTGCCTCGAGCAGTGGATCAACGCGCACCCTCATGGCGATCTTCTCACCTCCACCGACAAAACGGCGTGGGACACAGTGGGCAACAACAAGGGGGCGGCTGTCGACGCGCACCTCTACGCCGGATACGTCTACGACTATTACAAGTCGAAGTTCAATCGTAAGGGCATCGACGACGCCGACATGGAGATTCAGTCGAACGTCCACTTTGCGACGAGCTTTGCCAATGCGTTCTGGGACGGCATCGGCATGGTTTATGGAGACGGTGACACCATCCAGCTCAAGCTGACGACGAAAGGCTACGACGTCATCGCGCACGAGCTGACGCACGGTGTGACGGAACACGAGTCGGGGCTCGAATACCACGATCAGCCCGGCGCTTTGAACGAATCGCTGTCCGACGTCATGGCAGCATTCGCCGAGCACGTATCCTTCCCCGATCCGACCAACAACTGGCTCGTGGGCGAGAAAGTGGCGGGTCTGCTGCTCGGCACCAAGCTGCGCGATATGGTCGATCCAGGCAGCGTCACCTTGTCGCCTCAACCCGACAACATGAGCAAGTACAACGCGACCACCGAAGACAACGGCGGCGTTCACATCAATTCCGGCATTCCCAACAACGCCGCCTACCTCATGACCATGGGCGGCACCAACAAGACTTCCAAGATCGCCGTCACCAACGGGATCGGCTGGGAGAAGGCCGAGCAGGTATGGTATCGCGCTGCCACGCAGTATTTCGGAGCAACGTCCGATTTCAAGGCAGCGGCGCAGGGCACGCTCAGCGCGGCCGCCGATCTCGGCTATTCGGAATCGAACAAGGCGACTATCGAATGTGCGTGGATCGCGGTGGGCGTGATCACGACGCCCTCCGCATGTCGAACCGTCATTGACGACGGTGGAACGACGATCGACACGGCCGCCCCCGACGGCGGAGGGGGGCCCACGACGGACGGCGGCGGATCGCTCGACAGCAGGGTGACGGACGCCGCTTTCGACATCGCAACGCGCGACGCCGGCGCGGATGCGAGCAGCGACACGGCGCGGCCCGTTCCCGACGGAGGCACGTCTTCCGACGCGTCCTCCACGGACGCGCCGCCGACATCGGACGTCACGCTTTCCGACACGTCGTCCACTTCCGACGCGCCGAACAGCAACGATGCGCCACCGCAAACGGACGCCGGCGCGGGAGGATCGGGAGGAGCGGGCCCAAGCACGACCAAGCCGACATTGACCGCTCAAGAGTCGGCCGGGTGCGGCTGTCGCGTGCCCGGTGCTCCCCCGTCCAACCGCTCAACGGGTGTAATGGGTAGCGCCTTGATGTTGCTGCTCGGCTCCATTCGCCGACGAACGCGAAAAATACGCCTGCACGACGGTGCTCTTCGACGCGCGGCAGGCGCGCCAGAGACGCACTGAAGGTTCATCCTACGAGCTCGTCGGGCGACGCGCGAACGATAGACAGATGGCGCCTCTGGTCGATTGCCCTTGCAATTGACAATAGAGACTTGCAATCGCGATCGGTCAGAACAAGCGCGCGTTCACCCAACGACGCTCATCGCTCTTTCCTGTGGCCGGTCATTATCCGGACCTGCTATATCGTTCA
>DATHEQ010000099.1:0-12059 GCA_035318505.1 Polyangiaceae bacterium
ATCGCCATGCGCTTCAGCGGCTTCTCCACGAAATCGTACGCGCCCTCGCGCATCGCCTGCACCGCGGTCTCGACGGTTCCGTAGGCGGTCATGAGCACGACCTCGGTGTCCGGTGACACCTGCTTCAGCGCGCGCAAGAGCTCGACGCCACTCGTACCCGGCATCATCAGATCCGTCAGTACGACGTGGACGCGGTGCGTGCGGACCAGCTCGAGCGCGGGCTTCGCGCCGTCGGCGGTGAGCACGCGAATACCTTCGCGTTGAAAGATCTTCTGGAGCGAAGCGACGTTGGGCGGCTCATCGTCGACGATGAGCAGCGTCGTTGCGTTCGGCGCAATCGCTACCGGAGGCGCCCCAAGATCCGCTGCAGACGATTCGTCAAGCACCGATTCACCTTGTCACTTGCCCGGCAAGCCGTCAATTCGTTGTGACAATATGTCAGCCACCATGTAAGTCGCTGTTCCGATTCGGTCGTCTCAGGGAGGCACGCGACCTACGTCTTCGTTGCGCGAGAACAGCGAACGCGACGAACACGCCGGCTGGCCATACGCTGGCGCGGGCCGCGGCCGAGCGCAGACCAAGCGAGCAAAAGCTGGCGCCGCCCGCGCTGCCGCCCGCGCTGCGGTACGCCTCATCAAAACCGTTCACCGGCTGCGGCGTGGCGCATCGCACGGAGGAAAGCACGCCGACGTTCTCGACGAGATCGAACGCAGCGACGCCGACTGCATAGCGTTCGAAGTTGTTGAGACCCGTGACGAGGCCGCTCGTCGCAGTGAGGCCGGCAGTGTTGCCGCAGGAGTACTGGGCGATTTGACCTGGCGTCAGCGTCTTGCCTTCCACGAGCTCGGAACCGCAGCTGCTCGTCCCCCCGGTCGGCCCGCCGGTGCCCGGCGTGCAACCGGCATCGGTCGCCGAAGCGCCAGCGTCGTCGCTGCCACCGCCGCCCGCATCATCGCTCGCATCGCCGGCAGCGTTGTCGGTGGTACCCGTGCCCGTGCCAGCGTCGGGGCAGGTCGTTGGCGCGCTGGTCTCGGGACGGGGCGAATCGGCGTCGTACACCGTGAAGCCTCCTCCCGCCATTCCGAGATTCTCGCAGAAGAGCCTGTAACCGAGCACATCGGGGTCGGTGTTCGAAAGCCAGTTCAGCTTGAGCAACCCGCCCCCGGCGCCCACGTTGTCGACGGCGGGGGCAGCGGGGCCGAGCAGATCGACCGTCGTCGGCCAAGTCGCGGACTGACCGACCCTGGTCGCGCCCGAGAGAAACATGAAGTAGAGCGTTATCGGTTGTCCTGTGCCAGTCGTGGATTCGCACGACGCGTCTGTCCCCACGTCCATCCCCTCCGTTGTGTTCGTCGGTCGAGCGGCGATGTCTTGTACGCGAATCCTGACGGTCGGCGTGGTCGAGGGCGGAGTGAAGTGGAAGACACGCCAGCAAGTTGCGCTGGCCGTGGAGCGGGCCACATCGTCTTCGCAGCTGGTCGAGGACTGTGTCGCCCACACCTCGAGCTGGGTGCCCGCAAAGCTTCCGACGATGAGCGGAAAATCGATCCAGTCGTCGGCCAGGCAGTCCGCGCGACTGATTTTGAATCGGTTGGCCGGATCGGATCGAAGAGGCTCGTGTCGCGCGATACCGACCGTACTGAGTGAAAGTGTCTGAGCCTCAGCGGAGCGTGCGGTCGCTGTGACCAGCACGGTGATGACGACACCAGCCAAGGAAGCGGGCAAACGCCACGCGAACCGAAAGGGACCCATGCGCCGTTGATTAGCATAGCGTGTGCCAGAAGAGGCGAACACCGCTGACGGCGCGCGCCGAACGCGCAGAGCCCGCGAAATGACGTGTATCTTGGCGGGCGATGGTCGGCGTTCTCGCCTGGGCACGCCACAAGCGTCGAGGCGGCGACGTCAGACGTAATGACAGGATGGCATGATACAACGCGACGACGGCGCGGAGTGTCAACGCATCCACCGGGCGAGGGGTGCGGCAAAAATGTCGACCGGTGCGACCGAGCCAATCGCGATCACCGGCTCGCGCGCCAATCGATCACCGCACCCATTTCGAAATGGCGCGAAAGTCGTCCGTGCCCGCGCGACCGACCCAATCGAAGACAATCGTCTCGATGCTGGTGGCGATCGCACCGGCCTTTTCGCAGAGGGCGAGACCCACCGCACGATCTTCGTCGCGACGCGACGCGACGCCGTCGACGGGCACCAACACTTCGAAACCTTTGGCGCGAAGATCGCGCACGGTCTGGTAAACGCACACGTGCGTCTCCATTCCCACCACCACCACCGTTCGGGGGGCGAGTTGCTCGAGCCTGCGCTGGAATTCCGGCACTTCGACCGCCGAAAAAGCCGTCTTTTCGAAAGGTGGCACCCCGAGCTCATCGAGCCGTTCGAGCACCGGCGCGATCGTCCTTTTGAGTCCCTTCGGGTATTGCTCGGTCGCGAGCACTGGAGCGCCGAGGAGCTTGGCCGTGGCGAGCAAGAGGGGCACGCCGCGCGTCAGGTCGGCCATGCGCGCCGGCGCCATCGCCGCAGCGAGGCCCTCCTGGATATCGATAACCGCGACGAGCGTCTGGGAAGGAACGAGTCGTTGCATGTTGGTCTCCTCTCGAATGTCAACCTCGTTCGAGGTCCGCTGGACCAAGGACGAGCCGATCGACGCGGCTACCGCTCGCCACGGCCTCGACGATCTCGGGAACGTCTTCGACGGTGACGCGCCCATAAAAAAAATGGTCCGGTTCGACCAGAATGGATACGCCGGTGGCGCACTGATCGAGACAACTGGCCGTGCATGCACGCGCTTCGACCTTGGCGAGGTTGCGCTGGAAGAGCTGCAATTTCAGCGCGTCGTAGACGGCGGCCGAACCTTTGGCGGCGCACGAGCCTTTGGGATTGTCGTCGGGCCGACGGTTGTTGCAGACGAAGAGGTAGCAGCGGCGCTGGGGCATCTCGCGACGTTGTCGCGCCGTGAGCCGCCTGGGTCAAGCGCGCGACGTATACCCTGCGCGAGGCGCGGGGTGTACACCGCGCCCACGCGAAACCCCTTGAGATCTGCCGTCACAACGGGAAAACTTCCGCCAACCCGAAACGGAGAATCGAAAATCATGATGCTACGCGGACGTCGTTCCTTGGCACCTTTCCCTCTTTTGCTCGTGGTGGGCGTCGTTGCTTGCGGTGGCTCAGAACCGGCCCCGGTCGCCCCGCCGCCACCTCCGCCTCCCACGGCGGAGACACCGCCGGCGCCCCCGCCGCCCACGCCCGAACCTGCCCCTCCGGAAAAACCGTCGCTCCCCGATGTCGCGTTTGGCGCCGCAACACCGTCGGACGCGCCGAAAAAGGCCCCCAAGGTGACCATCAAGTCCCCGACGTCCGAGCAGGCACTCGCCGCGGACAAGGCCAAGGACTTCGAAGTGAAGCTCGACGTCAAAGAGTGGGCGACGGAGACCGGCGGGCCTCACGTCCATCTCATCCTCGACAACAAGCCTTACAAGCCGATCTACGACCCCAAGACGTCCGTCAAGCTGTCCGAGCTCCTCGGCGGCGACGCGATCGCGGAAGGGGAACACCTGCTCGTCGCGTTTCCGAGCCGCATGAACCACGAATCGGTGAAGGCGCAGGGCGCCCTCGCGATGGTGCATTTCTGGGTCGGCAAGAAAGGCAAATCGGAGTGGAAGGCGAAAGACGCAATGCTCATCTACAGTCGACCGAAGGGCGCGTACAACGCGTCGAAGGCCGACCATGTGCTCGTCGACTGGTACCTCGCCAATGCCGAGCTCGGCGAGGGCAAGTTCAGCATCAAGGCGAACGTGACCGGGCCCGGCCTCGAAGGGGATGGCCGCTCGCTGAAGATCACCGAATGGAAACCGTACGCGCTCGATAACCTGCGTAACGGTGACTACAAGATCGCGCTCGAGCTCGACGACAAGGACGGCAAAGCGGTCCCTGGCGCGTGGAACGCGACGACACGCACGATCACCATCAACCGCGACGCGCCCGAGGATCCGCCGATGATGCCCCCCGCCGCTGCGGCGACGGACAAAGACAAGAAGCCGAAGGACGACAAAGCGTCGAAGGACAAGCCGAACCCGGACAAGCCCAAAGACGACAAGCCGAAGGACGACAAGAAGCCGAAAGCCGACGACAAGAAGTAACGCACCAAAGAAAACGCCCGCGCGATGCAAATCGCGCGGGCGCACGGTCAGCGCCTGTTTCGGATGAAGACTTCGAAGCTAAGAACACAGCAAGACGCGTCCGCGCGAAGAATTTCGCACGGACGCAAGGTCTTACCGCGTCATCGGTTGAACGATGGGCGACGCGACGGCGACGGGAAGCGGCTTCGCCGCCTCCCGCCTCGTCGTTGATGAATCAGCCGCCGTCGTTGTTGGTGTCGCTAGCGGTGTCGGCCGCAGTGTCAGTGGTCGCGTCGGTCGTCGTGTCCGTCCGAATGTCACTTGCGTCGCCGCCGTCAGTGCCACCTTCGGTGCTGCCGTCGGTGGTGCCACCTTCGGTGCTGCCGTCGGGGCCAGCATCGGTGCCGCCGCCAGTGCCTGCAGCGCCGCCCGTACCGGCCGTGCCACCCGTACCCGCCGTGCCGCCTTTACCACCGGCACCAGCCGTGCCGCCCGTACCGCCCGTGCCGCCTTTACCACCGGCACCAGCCGTGCCGCCCGTACCACCTTTGCCAGCAGCACCGCTCGCGCCGCCAGTGGTGCCGCCCGAGCCGCCAGTCGATCCGCCTGTGCCGGCCGCGCCGCCCTTGCCCGCGGCCCCGCCGCCGGAGCCGCCGGTGCCGCCCTTACCTCCGGTTGCGCCGCCGCTGCCCGAAGAACCCGCGGTTCCTCCGGTCGTATCGTCATCACCGCCGCAGGCGCTGGCCAAAGCGAGCGGCACTACAAGAAGAGCTACTGGAATCAAATGAAGCTTACGCATTTGTCATCTCCTTCCCCATTTTCTCGAATAGGGTGGGGCCTCCCTAAAATCCGTTGACGCTGGTCAACCGCGGCGCCGCTTCTACCACACGCCCTGGGAGGCGGCGAAAGATAAATGTTCACTCCCGCCCCCTCCGCCGGTGGCCCAAGGCGAGAAGGCGCGCGAATTGTGGGTATTTCTCATACCTTCAGGCGTGCCGAGGGGCGTCTAGGCCATCGGTCGGGGGTGGTTTTCGTTTCCTGCACGGATTGCGGACGTGCCGACATTGGAGTCGACCCTATCAGCGCCTGAGCTGCGACCCAGGAGGACGCCTGGAGCACCGTTCGGACGGCGGCGGAAGCGTGCTAGTTTCCCGGCCGAGAGGCGGTTCGCATGCTCACCCAGTTTCTCGCTGGAGTGCTTTTCGCCTGGGTCCTCTCGTACATCGGTATCGGGCTGTCTTTTTGCATCACGTACTTGGTCCACCGGCGAGAGCCCGAGCATCTCGTTTTCGGTCTGAACTCCCTCGCCATGGCCATCCACGCGGTCGGGCTGATGCTCGCCTACGCGCACGGCGGAGAGGCAGACACCCGTTTCGCGGTGGTCATGACGATGTTCGGAACCATTCTCGGTTCGGCCCTCGTCGTGCATTTCGCCCTGCTCTTCGCGAAAGTTCAGGCGCCGATGCGCTGGATGCGGTTCGTCTACGCGACGGCCGCTGCCTTCGCGCTCGCCAACGCGTGGGGTCTGCTCATCGACCTGAAAAGTCCGGAGCCGGTCGCCATGCGGCTGGGAAGCATCGTCGTCGAGCATCTCGACCTCGTGGCCACGCCTCTCGGCAGCGGCGCCTGCGCTGCCGTCGCTCTCGCGAGCACGGCATCGCTTGGAATCCTGCTGCACGCCACCCTCGGAGGGCGCCGCGACGGCATCATTCCGCTGCTCGGTGCGGCTTGCATGAGTGGAACGACGATTCACGACGCCTTGCTCGCACTCGGGATCGGGGGCGGTACCTGGCTCAGTCCCTTCGGCAACGCTGCCTTCGTGTTTGGCGTGGCGAGCGCTTTTCTCGTGCGATCATCAGTGCTCAGCAAGGAGCTCACCGACCAATCGCTGGAGCTGAAACGACGTTCGGGGGAACTGCGTCAGTCCTACGAGGAGCTGCGGGAAGCGCAGCGCGAGCTCACGCGCAAAGAGCAGCTCGCCGCGGTCGGCGAGCTCGCGGCCGTCATCGCCCACGAGGTGCGTAACCCGCTCGCCATCATCTCCAACGCGGTCGCCGGCCTGCGCCGGCGCGAGACGGCGGCCCAGGACCGCGAAACGCTGCTCACCATTCTGAAAGAGGAGTCCTCGCGCCTCAACCGCTTGGTCGGCGATCTGCTCCGCTACGCAAGGCCGGTGAACGTTCAGCGTCAGCTCGTCTCCGTTCGCGACATCATCGAGCGAACGCTCACCTCGACGGGTCTGCGCGACAAAATGCCCGTCGAGATTCACGAAGACGGGGAGATTCATTCCATCTGGGGCGATCCGGGCCTTCTGCGGCAAGTGTTCGACAACCTCATCGAGAATGCGGTGCAGGCCATGGGAGGCACGGGCGACTCCTCGGTCGGAAGCTACCCCCGCGTGCGAACCCTCTCGATTTCGATGCGCTCCGGGCATCGCGAGGCGCTGGAAGGGATCCACATCGACGTGCAGGACACGGGAGAAGGAATGGATCCGCACGTGCGCGTACGCGCCAAAGATCCTTTCTTCACGACCCGACCGAGCGGCACGGGTCTGGGGCTCGCCATCGTGGACCGCATCGTGGAGGCGCACGACGGTGAGATCTCGATCACGAGCCGCACTGGCGCGGGCACGACGGTGAGCGTCTTTTTGCCCATCGGCGCTCCCCTTCCCCCATCATCGGGGGCGCTGCTCGTCGCGCGCGACGACCGCGAGCTCGCGCGCCGGGCGGTGCCGGAGCGGCGTTAGCGCGCGGCGCGTGCGGCGCGTGCGGCGCTACATGGCAGGCCATGCACGCATCGCGCAGCGACATCGTGGCGCTCGACAAAAGGCGCGTTTGGCACCCCTCCACCGAGATGGGCAGCTACATCGCCCAAACCAACCCCTTGGTCGTGGCCCGGGCCGCGGGGTCGCGCCTCTTCGACATCGATGGTCGCTCTTTCCTCGACGCCAACTCGTCGTGGTGGGTGTGCACGCTCGGGCACGGGCACCCGCGCCTCGTGGCCGCGCTGCGGCGGCAGGCCGAAGAGCTCTGTCATTGTTCGCTCGCCGGTATCGCGCATCCCGAGGCGGCACACCTCGCCGAGGAGCTCTGCGCCGTCGCGCCCTCCGGACTGGCGCGGGTTTTCTTCAGCGACAACGGGTCGACGTCCGTCGAAGTCGCGATCAAGCTCGCCGTTCAGTTTGCGGCGCAGAACGGCGCGCCGAAGCGGCGGCGATTCCTTGCCCTCGAGGGAGCGTTTCACGGGGAGACGGTGGGCGCCACGAGCCTCGGCGGTGTCGAGGTGTTTCGCCGACCCTTCGCAGGCATCGTCTTCGATTGCGTGCACGTCGCGCCGCCGGCGAGCGGCGAGGCTTATGCGCGCGCATTCGAAGCACTCGATAGGGCGCTTCGCACCGCCTCCGACGAAATCGCGGCGGTCGTCCTCGAGCCACGCGTGCAAGGCGCGGCCGGAATGCGCATCTACCCCGACGAATACCTGCGGCACGTGCGGCGGCGCTGTGACGAACACGGCATTTTGCTCGTCTTCGACGAAGTCTTCAGCGGATACGGGCGCACTGGACCGATGTGGGCCTGTGAAGGCGCGGGCGTGTCGCCCGATCTTCTCTGTCTCGCCAAGGGATTTTCGGGCGGCATGTTTCCCATGGCGGCCACGCTCGCCAGCGAGCGCGTTTTCCAGGGCTTCCTCGGGGACCGGAGCCGCACCTTCTTTTACGGTCATACGTATTGCGGAAATCCGCTCGGCGCGGCGGTAGCCCGCGAAGTGCTGCGCATTTACCGCGACGAGCAGATCCTCGACCGTGTGGTGCCCAAAGCGCGCGCCATCGCGCATGCCTTCACCGCGCTCGCCGAGCTTCCCAAGGTGAGCTCGGTTCGCGCGCTCGGCATGATCGGGGCCGTCGATCTCGAAGGGGACAGCGAGGATGGGTACCTCGCGCCCATCGGCTGGCGTGTGTACGAGGCCGCGCTCCGGCGCGGTGTCTATCTGAGGCCGCTCGGCAACGTGATCTACATCGCGCCGCCGCTCAACATCGAAGACGCCGATCTCGAAGAGCTGCTCGGCAAAGTGCGCGAAGCCATTGAAGAGGTCGTGACGGGGTAGCCGTCCACGGCGCGATCGGCTAGCAGGGACTTGGTCACGCGCTCGACGCGTCGCGTGGTCCTCCCATGATCGATCTGGCAGGCAGAATCTGACAGAGCTAGAGATGTGTCCTTGAGTTATCTCGTCCTCGCTCGCAAGTGGCGCCCGCAGACGTTCGACGATCTGGTCGGGCAGGAGCACGTGTCGCGCACGCTCGCCAACGCCATCGCGACCAACCGCGTCGCGCACGCCTTTCTTTTCACGGGGGTGCGCGGCGTCGGCAAGACGACGAGCGCGCGCATCATGGCCAAGGCGCTCAACTGCGAAAAAGGGCCGACGGCGACGCCGTGTCTCGTCTGTTCCCCTTGCCGGGAGATCGCGGCCGGTTCCGACGTCGACGTCCAGGAGATCGACGGCGCCAGCTACAACGGCGTCGACGAGGTGCGCCGGCTGCAAGAGAGCCTCCCCTACCGCCCCGCGCGCGATCGCTCCAAGATTTTCATCATCGACGAAGTGCACATGCTGTCGCAGAACGCGTGGAACGCGTTTCTGAAGACGCTCGAAGAACCGCCTCCCCACATCAAGTTCATTTTCGCGACGACCGAGGTCCACAAGGTCCCGGTGACGATATTGTCCCGCTGCCAGCGCTACGATTTCAAGCTGATCCCGACGCAGCTCATCGCCAAGCGGCTGCGTTACGTGCTCGGCGAAGAGAAGATCGAAGCCGACGATGCGGCGGTCGCGCTCATCGCCCGCGAAGCGGCGGGCAGCTTGCGCGACGGGATGAGCCTCCTCGATCAAGCCATCGCCTGGGGCGGCAACCAGCTCGTCGGCAGCGAGGTGTCGCGCGTGCTCGGCGTGGCTGCCCGCAGCGTCATCCACCAGATCGCCAAGGGGCTCATCACCGGCGACGCGGCCAGCTGTCTCGGCATCATCGCCGATCTCTCCGATCAAGGGTACGACGTGACGCAAGTCGCGCGCGGGATTCTCGCCGAGCTGCGCGATCTGGTCGTCGCCAAGGTGTGTCGCGAGCCCGATCGTCTCCTCGATCTCGCCGACGAAGAAAGCACCGAGGTGAAAGCTCTCGCCGCGTCGGCCGATGCCGACGATCTGCTGCGGCTCCACCACGGCTTTTCGACCGCTTTCGACGAGGTTGCCAAATCGGCCGACGTGCGCGCCGCCCTCGAGATGTTGCTCGTTCGGCTTGCGCGGCGCCCCCCGCTCGTACCCATCGATGATTTGGTGACGCGGCTCGTCGAGCTCGAGCAGCGGCTTTCGTCGGGCAGCCCTCCACCTGCCGGCCCTTCGCGATCGACCGGAGGAGGAGCGGGCCCCTCACCGTCGCGCCCGCCGAACCGCGGACCGTCGGCGGGCGGCCCATCGCCGGGCGCGGGGGGAGCTTCGACGGGCGCGGCCGGACCATCGCCGGCGCGCACGCCGCCCGCGCAGACCACGCGCGCCATGGGGGGATCGCCGCTCGGATCAGCCGCGCTGACCCCGCGCGGTACGGCCGTCCACGAGACTTCGTCGCTCACTGCGCGCGTCGCCGCGACGCCCGCAGCTGCTGCGCTCTTTGCCGCCCCTCAGGCCGTACCGTCGCTGCCCGCCCCGGCAGCTTCGGGCGCCGCCGCGCGGTCCGATCCGTCGTCACGTTCGCCCAGCTCGCCGGGCCTCGACGCTTGGCGAGCCGTGCTCGCGCGTATCCGCGTGGAACGGCCTCCCCTCGCCTCGATCCTCGAGCACGCGTCGCCCATCGCCGTCAGCGCCGAGCGCGTCGTCTTGGGATACGAGCCGGGATCCTTCTTGGCCGCCCAGGCGACCGAAGCCTCTCACGTCGAGGTCTTGACGCGCCACGTTCGCGAATACTTCGGCACGGTCACGCCGGTCGCGTTCGATCTCACCGCCAGTCCCAAAGCGAACCCTTCGGTGGCGTCGATCGACGTCGAAGAGCGGCGGCGCCGTCTCGAGCAAGCGCGTCACGCCGTGGCCGAACACCCCCTCGTCAAGGCAGCCATCGACATCCTCGGCGCCGAGCTGAAAGACGTGCGCCTCACGGAATAGCGGCGACGCGAATCCGCCTTGCCTTCGCGGGACGGGCGCGGCAATAGAGGACCATGCAGTTTCGCGGCGGGATGAGTGAGCTGATGCGCCAAGCCGCGCGCATGCAGCGCAAAATCGATCAGGTCAAAGACGAGCTGAAGAGCCGCGAGCTCACGGCCGGCGCCGCGGGCGACAAGGTGAAGGCCACCGCGTCCTGCGAAGGGAAAATCACCCGCATCGAGGTCGACTCCGCTTTTCTCGCCTCCGAAGGGCTCGAGATGACGTGCGATGCCATCACCGCCGCCGTCAATGCCGCCCTCACGCAGGCCGACAAGCTGGTGGAAGAGGAAGTGGCCAAGGTAACGGGAGGGGTCAAGCTTCCCAATTTGTCGGGTTGAGGGCGGCGCCGTGGCCCTTCCCGAACGTCTCTCGCGTCTCGTATCGCTGCTTTCGCGCCTGCCGGGCGTGGGAGAAAAGACGGCCCAGCGTTTCGTCCTGTACATGCTGGCGCAGGACAACGAGCTGCCGCGGCGACTCGCCGAAGAGCTCGTCTCGATCGGCGAGCACCTGAAGCCGTGCGAGCGCTGCGGGCACATCGCGGAAGTGACGAGCCCAGGCGAGCCGATTCTCTGTGCCATCTGCCGCGATCAGAAGCGCGACCCGCGCATCCTCTGCGTGGTCGCGCGCATCCAAGACCTTCTCGCCATCGAACGAAGCGGCGCCATGCGCGGCCGCTATTTCATCCTGGGAAGGCTCATCTCTCCGCTCGAAGGGGTGGGGCCCGAAGATCTGCCGCTCGAGACCTTGCGGCGCCGGCTCGCGGAGGAGCCCATCGCCGAAATCGTCGTGGCGACGCCTCCCTCGGTCGACGGCGAGGCGACGGCGCTTTTCTTGGCGCGCGAGCTCGCCGGCGCGCACGTTCGCGTGTCACGAATCGCGAGCGGCGTGCCACACGGCGGCGACCTCGAATTCGCCGATCAAATCACGCTGGGGCGCGCCATCGAAGGTCGTAAAGAGCTCTGAAAGGACGGTTTCCCGTGCGAAAGCAAATCATCCAAACCTCCGAGGCCCCGAAGGCCATCGGGCCCTATTCGCAGGCAGTACGGGTCGGCGAGCTGGTATTTTTGAGCGGTCAAATTCCGCTCGACCCTGCCACCGGCAACGTCGTCGAAGGCGATATCGTGGTGCAGACGCGGCGGGTCATGGAGAACCTCGGCGCCGTTTTGAGCGCCGCGGGAGCGAGCTTCGCCGAGGTCGTCAAGACGACGATCTTCCTCGCCGACCTCGGGCACTTCTCGAAGATGAACGAAGTCTACGGTACCTACTTCGCGAGCGAGCCCCCCGCGCGAGCCACGGTGCAAGTGGGCGCGTTGCCGCGCGGCGTGCTCATCGAGATCGATATGATCGCGCACCTGGCGGCCGGCGCTTAGGCGCTCACCCTGGATGGCGAAGAACTGACCGAGTCGTGCTAGGAACCTGAACGAAATGACACCCACCCATGCCGATGCTGGTACGGCTACGTCGTTCGACGCCGCCGCTTTGCAAATGGACGCCGAAGGCGCGGTCGCAGCCGTGATCGCCGCCGGCGCGCGCGGAGCGGCGCTGGTCGACGCATGGGTGCAGGCGAAGAACGCCGCAGCCGTGGCGGCGCTGGCCGAGGACGACAAAGCTCCGGCTCCGGCGCGAAAAGCCGCGCGCCGCGGGCTCAACGTGCTGAAAGCGCGCGGCATCGCAGTGCCCGAGCGGGCGCGCATCACGCGACTCGCCGGCGATCCGCTGGAAGGGTACGACGCATGGTTCGTGCCC